>NZ_JBHXFJ010000070.1:0-40527 GCF_042722465.1 Streptomyces sp. NPDC127098 | reverse complement strand
CCGGGATCGCAACCGGGGGAACCGCCCCCCGGACGGGGCCCGGGCGTTGGCGCAGGCGGGGGGCCGGCGGGGCGACACGCCCGGCTGGCCCTCCTCGTTGTGCTCTGTGCCCGCGACCGTCGTGGCCCGCGTCGTGCGTGCGGACGGACGGACAGCAGGACGGGCACCGTCCGGGGCGGGCGCTTGGCGCCCCGGCGGTGCCCGTCAGTCGGTGGGCGGCGCGGCTAGCGCCGCCGGGTCAGGGGCCGCACTCCCGGCCCTCGTTGATGCAGGCCACGGCCTCGGCCATCAGCTGCTCGTTCATCACGTTGATGAAGTCACCGTGGTCGGTCGAGGGGTTGTGCAACTGCTCGGGGAAGCTGTCCACCGCGAACACCGGGCCCTGCGGGACGTCGTAGACGATCCGCTGCACCAGCTGCGGGATGGCCTGGAAGCCCTCCTGGCAGGAGCCGTCCGCCTGCGCGAACGCCACGTGCGTGCGGTGGTTGGCGCTGTCCGAGTTCACACCGTCCCAGCAGCTCTGGAAGTCGAAGGTGCGGACCAGGTCGCTGCCCTCCGGGCAGAGCGGGTACTTGTCGGTCAGCTGGACCGAGTCCTCGAACCCGGTGCAGCTCCAGGAGGCGTTGGCGTTGGCCGTGCCGTTGGTCAGCGTCTTGGCGTCACCGGTGATGATCCGCAGGAAGCGCGGCATGTCGACCACCGGGCTTGTCGCGTTGCCCTGGAAGGTCAGGCTGACCTCGACGGGCTCCAGCACGCGGCCGCTGTTGTGGGCGTTGTCCAGCGGGTCGTCGATCGGCGGCACGTCGTCCCGGCCGATCTGGCCCGCGTCGTCGCCGGCGCCGCCGCCGTTGTGGTCGCCGTTGTGACCGCCGGCGGCGTCGATGCTCCCGTCGCCGTCCTCGTCCAGGACGCGCAGCACCGGCCAGTAGTAGGTCGACTGGTCACCGTTGGTGCAGGTGGTCTCGGCGGCCGCCATGCTCTCGTCCGTCGCGAAGGCGTCGACGCCGATGTTGCCGATGTAGTCGTGCAGGTGGTGGGCGCCGTTGCTGACGCCGGGGGCCACGATCACGTTGTCGGAGTTGAACTGGCCCTCCTCGTTGGTGCCGCAGTCCACCGAGAACGTGCCGGTCGAGCCGGCCCCGTTGTTGGCGGGCGGCGGGGTCACGTTGGGCGTCACCGTGGTGATGTCCACGAAGTCCTCGGGGAAGGGGCCGCCGGACACCGGCGGGGGAGCCTCCTCCTCGCCGCCGCCCTCCTCGCCGCCGCCCTCCTCGGGCGGGGTGTCGACGGGCGCGTCGCCGCCCTCGCCGACCTCACACGCGGAGAGGTCCTGGAGCCCGGCCGGGGCCGTGCCGCCCTGCCGCTCGATCGCGATCCTGATCCGGTCGAGCGCCGCGCTCCGCTTGCTCTGCAGCGGGCCGAGGATCGCGTTGTCCACGAAGTTCGGGCCGCCCTCGCCGGCCGAGCTCGCCAGCCGTTCGTTGGCCTCCTCGATCTGCCGCTGGAGGTTGGCCAGCTCCCGGTCCACCTCCGCCTGAGCGGCCGCCGGGACGTCCGAGACCTGCACCTCGGGGCACTCGACGGATCCGCCCCCGCCGCCGGACTCGCCGTCCGCCGGCGGCGCCGTGTCCACCGGGTTGGCCGGCGGCATCACCTGGCAGGGGCTCATCCGGCGCAGCCGCTCGGCCTGCCCGCCCTCGACCCCGGTGGCCTGGACGATGCCCTCGATGGTCTCCTCGCGCTGGCTCTCCAACTCGCTGAGCACCTGCCTGGAGTCGCCCGGCTCGGCCTCGGCGACCTCGGCCTCGTCGGTCGGTATCTGACCGTAGGCGTCGGCGACCTGCTGGTCGAGGTTGGCGAGCAACTGGCCGACGTCCGTCCTGGCCTCCTCGGGCAGTTCCTCCATGTTCTGTCCGACGTCGGGGCACTGGATCGTGCCGCCGGGTTGCCACGCCGCCTGGTGGCCGCGCGACCAGCCCTGGTTCTGGCCGTCGCCGCCCCGACCCCAACCGGCCGACGCCTGCTGGGCGATGACCACCGCTCCACCGCCCCCGACCACCAGCGCGGTCACCAACGCCACGACTTTTGTTCTGCCTCGTGAGCGTTTGTGTGTCTGACGACTCATGAATTACTCCGTCTCGTACAGGGATCCAGCGATTTGGGATCCGGAATTACAGCCCTCAAGGCAATCGGGGCTAATCGGTCAGCAGCGCGTAGTCGACCAGTCCCGTCAACTCCAGGTGTGTGATGTGGTCGAGCACGGTTTCGTTGGCCTGATCCGCAAGCTCCCGAATCATGGAGTTCTCGGTCGAATGCCTCACGGCGGCGACAAGGCCGAATACCTGGCCATGCGCCCGGCGCAGGATGTTGGCGAACAGGTATTCGTACTCGGCGCCGCTGGCGGCCGAGAACTGGTTGAGGAATCCCTGTTGCTGCTCGTTCGGCTGGGTGGGCATGTCGATGCCGAGCTCGCGGCCCGCGTTCACCGACATCTCGTCGAGGAGCGCGTGCCCGTCCACCAGGTGCTCCCCGGCCGTCCGCATCTCCTCGCTGCTGCCGCGCTCGATCGCCTGGCGGCCGGCGGGCCCCTCCCAGAGCCCGGCCAGCCGCACCCGGCGCACGAAGTCGCGGTCCAGCGGGGTCAGCGGCCCGTACTGGGTGTCGAGGGTGCCCCGGCCGTCGTCCGTGAAGGTGGCCGGCGGGCCGACCTCGATGGACGGGCCCGCGTTGGCGACGCGCTCGAACAGGCTGACGGGGATGAGCAGGGCGGCCAACGTGAGCGCCAACGCGCCGATCACGAGCGCGGTGCCCAGGGTGTGAGCGGACGTGAACGCGCCAGCGATGCCGGATCGTCTCTTAGCCATGCGAACTGCGCCCTCCAGGCCGGTTACGGGGGAGTGCGGTGGACGCTAGTGGCGGTGGCTCGACCCGCTACCGGAATCATCACCAACCGACAAAGTCCAACCCGGCCTTGGGAGTTGCTGCTACTATCCGCTGGCTCCGATGGATCCGTCGCCGACGATCCGCAGTCGGACGCGGTCGACGCCCGCGTCCTCGAGACAGCCGAGCAGCCGGTGCGTGTCGTGGTCGCTCAGCGACGGGTGCACGGTCGCCGCGAACAGGCCGTCGCCGAGCGCGGCGAGACCCGCCCGTTCGAGCGGAACGGCGGTGGAGTCCCGGCATCGCTCCCACTGTTGGCGCGCCGCCAGGGCGGCGCGGTCGCCGTCGACGCCGTTGCCCTCGACCCGGAACAGTACCGAGGTGGCGGTCTCGTCGCCGCGTTCCGGGGGACGGGTTTCGGTCAACTCGGCCAGCGCCTCGAAGAGTCCGAGGCCGGCCAGGGCGGCGAGCAGCAGGCCGGCGACGCGCGGCCAGCGGCGGGGCGCGTCGAGCGGCTCGCGCGGCAGCTCGGGGGCGCCGGCCGTCGGGCCACCCGGCGGCGCCGCGAGCGGCGCGAGCCTGCCGGCCAGCCTGCGGTCCGCGGCCGGCCGCACGGTCGCCCCGGCGACCCGCTCCACCAGCCACGCGAGGCCGGACAGGGCCACCCCGGTGGCCATCAGCACCGGCACGAAGACGAAGGTCCGGCCGGCGTCCCGGCGGTCGTCGAGCAGCCAGCCGAAGCGGGGCCCCGGCGGCCGCGCCCCGGCCTCGGCGGCGGCGCCGCGCACCTCGCCCAGGAGCTCGGCGCGCAGCCGCTCCCGCGCCTCCTCCTGCCGCCGGTCGCCGTCGCGCAGCCGCCGTTCGAGGCGACCGACGCGGTCCAGCAGGGCCAGGCCGAGCAACAGCACCTCCACGACCAGCAGCAGCACGCCGCAGAGGATCGCGCGCTGCCACTGCCAGCGGTAGAGGTAGATCACCAGGTAGGCGGCGGCGCCCAACGCGGCGGCGCCGCCGAACAGGTAGGCGGCGAGCCGCGCGCCCCTCACGGCCGCCCGCCGAGCTCGGCCACCTCGCCGGTGGAGCCGTCGACGAGCAGCGGCGTGCCGGGCGGGAACCGGCGCACGGCATCGGCCTCGCCGGTGACCGTGGCCAGGCCCAACTCCCGTGCGAGCACCGCCAGATGGGAGAGCGGGCTGCCGGTCTGGGCGACCAGCCCGGTGAGGGACGGCAACAGCGGCGCCAACGACGGGTCGAGGTGCCTGACCACCAGCACGGCGTCCGCCGGGCGGGATCCCGGGGCGCCGTCCCAGGCTACGCCGGCGACCCGCCCGCCGGACACGCCCCGCCCGGTGCGTCGGTCGCCCTCGGCGACCACGACGCCGCCGTCCGCCACCCGGAACCGGTCCGGCACCGGCACGCCGGCCGGCGGCCCGCTCCGCTCGCACCAGTCGGCCGGGCCGGCCCCGCCCTCCAGCACCCGGACCAACTCCCCCCACCGCAACAGCCCGACGGAGCCACCGGCGTGCGCCGCGTGCGGCGCCGTGGGCGCCGGGAGGGCCGTGGCTTCGGCAGACCGGGAGCCGAGCGGCTCGGCCTGCCGGCCGGGTGTCGGGGGCGTTGCCCGCGGGTCAGGCGGCGTGGGCCGAGACGTGTGCGGCGCGTTCGGCGCCGTGGGCGCCGGCGGCGCGGCGGGCCTGCCGGGTCGGGAGCTGGGCGGCTCGGCCTGCCGGCCCTCGGTGAAGGCCGGAACGGTCGGACCGGCCTGCGCCGCCGCAGGCGCCGGCAGGGCCGTGGCTTCGGCGTGCCGGCTGTCGCGCGCGGCGGGGGAGGTCGTGCGTGGCTCCTCCGGCGCCGCTGGTGCCGCCGGCGCCGCCGGCTGGATCCTGGCGGCCGCCTCGTGGACGAGGCGGATCTGGAACTCCTGTACCCAGCGGACGCGGAGGCGGAGGGACTCGCGGGGGGAGAGGGGGACGTGGCCTGCCTCGTCGGGAGGTGGTTCGGTGGGGAGCCGGAGTGGGTGGGTGAGGCCCGGGGTGGTGAGGGCCAGGGCCTCCGGGTGGGTGGCGGCCAGTTCGTCGTCGGGGAGGCCGGCCGCGCGGCCGGCCCGCAGGGCCGCCAGGGCCGCGGCGGCCGCCGTGCCGGCGGCCTGGCCGGGCGGCAGCAGGGCGCCGGCCAGCGACTCCTGGGCGTGCAGGGCGACCAGCGATGACCTGCTCCACCGCAGCGCGGCCAGCAGTTCGGCCGTCGAGAACCGGGCCGGCGGTGCCACCTCGGACAGGGCGCGGTCCACCTCGGCGCAGAGCGCCGTCGCGAGCCGGGGCAGGGCGGCCCGCAGCCGGCCCACCCGCCAGGCGGCGGCCAGCCGGCGGGCGCCGGGCAGCGGGTCGAGCAGGGCGAGCAGCCGGTGCCCTGGCGGTTCGACGCCGAGCAGCCGCAGGTCGGCCACCGCCTGCCCGCCGACCGTCGTCACGGCCGGCGTCGTCCGCAGCCGGCGTCGGCCCGCCGCGCCGGCCAGGTGGAGCGCGGTGGCCAGGCCGTGTGCCATCGGCGTCACCCACAGGTCCTCCTCCAGCGGCAGCAGCGGTCCCGGCAGGGTCTCCGCTACCGGTCCTGGGCCCAGCAGCCGGGCGCGGCGCGGCGGCCGTGGCCGCGAGGCGAGCGCCGTGACGGGCCGGGACTGGAAGAGCCAGAGCCGGCCTGTGAGTTCGTCGAAGCCGAACTCGATGTCCTGCGCGCCGCCGAGGACCGACCGGGCGCGAGCGGCGAGCGCCGTGAGGCGGCGCAGTTCACCGCCCGTCAGCAGGGTCGGGTCCGCCGCCTCACGGTCGTCCCGCACCGGCCGGCCGCGCCGCGTCAACCGCAGGTCGGACCCGGGCAGTTCGCCGCTGACGAGCCGGTCGGGGCCGCCGCGCACGGCGCTCAGCAGCATCCGGTCGGTGCGTCCCGCCACCGGATCGACGCCGAACAGCACCCCGCCGATCCGGGAGCGCACCATCGGCTGCACCAGCACGGCCATCTCGTGTGCCGGCGACTCGGCCGACGACTCCCGCACGACGCCCAGCGCGTCGCGGAAGGCCGCCCAGCCGCGCACGTCGAGCACCGAGGTGAACCGGCCGGCCATCGACGACTGTTCGGTGTCCTCGGCGGCCGAGGACGAGCGGACCACCAGCGGCCGGCTGCCGTCGCCGCTCAACTCCCGCCACGCCGGCCACAGGTCGCGGCCCCCGTGGCCGCCGCCGGCGCCCGGCGGCAGCACCACGAAGCCCGGCAGCACCGGCAGCCGCGCCCGGGTGGCGCGGGCCAGGGCCGCTGCCTTGCCGCCGGTGAGGGCCGCCCGGCAGGCGCGCGGGTCGTCGAGCGAGAGGGTCGTCTCCGCCTGGATCGTGCGTGGTTCTTCGCCGTTGATCTCGATGTCCCTGATGTCCATCGCCCACCTCAAGACGTTCTGCGCGGCCACCCCAGGGACAGACGCCGGAAAACGTCAGGCACCTGACAGAAAGACGGGATGTGTCGGAAAATAGTCCAACTCGTCTCGGCTGTGGACGGCCGGCCGCACGGTGTCACCGCCGGCGGCTACCGTCGGGGCCATGTCGCAAGGCGTGTCGCAGGGCGTGTCACACGGCGCGGTGGTGCTCGAAGGGGTCCTGGAGCGCATCACGTACGCCAACGAGGAGAACGGCTACACGGTCGCCCGGGTGGACACCGGCCGGGGAAGCGGCGAGCTGCTGACGGTGGTCGGCTCGCTGCTCGGCGCCCAGGTGGGCGAGTCGCTGCGGATGACCGGCCGTTGGGGCTCGCACCCCAGCTACGGCCGGCAGTTCACGGTGGAGAACTACACCACGGTGCTGCCGGCGACCGTGCAGGGCATCCGCCGCTACCTCGGCTCGGGCCTCATCAAGGGCATCGGCCCGAAGACCGCCGAGCGGATCGTCGACCACTTCGGCACGGCCACCCTCGACGTCATCGAGGAGGACCCGCGCAAGCTGATCGCGGTGCCCGGGCTCGGCCCCAAGCGCACCGCGCTGATCGCCGCCGCCTGGGAGGAGCAGAAGGCCATCAAGGAGGTGATGGTCTTCCTGCAGAGCGTGGAGGTCTCCACCTCCATCGCCGTGCGGATCTACAAGAAGTACGGCGACGCCTCCATCTCCGTGGTGAAGAACCAGCCCTACCGGCTCGCCGCCGACGTGTGGGGCATCGGCTTCCTCACCGCCGACCGGATCGCCCGCGCCGTGGGCATACCGGCCGACAGCCCGGAGCGGGTCAAGGCCGGCCTGTCCTACGCCCTGTCGCAGGCCACCGACCAGGGCCACTGCTACCTGCCCGAGGAGCGGCTGATCTCGGACGCGGTGAAGCTGCTCCAGGTGGACACGGGCCTCGTCATCGAGTGCCTCGGCGAGCTCGCCGAGGACCCGGAGGGCCTGGTGCGCGAGAAGGTGCCGCACCCCGAGGGCCAGGACGAGGACGGCACGGTCACCGCCGTCTACCTGGTGCCCTTCCACCGCGCCGAGCTGTCGCTGGCCGGGCAGCTGCGCCGGCTGCTCGCGGCGGACGAGGACCGGCTCGCCGCCTTCCAGGACGTGGACTGGGCCAAGGCGCTGTCCTGGCTCGCCGGCCGCACCGGCGCCGAGCTCGCGCCCGAGCAGGAGGAGGCGGTGCGGCTCGCGCTCACCCGCAGGGTCGCGGTGCTCACCGGCGGCCCCGGCTGCGGCAAGTCCTTCACGGTCCGCTCGGTGGTCGAGCTGGCCCGCGCCAAGCGGGCCAAGGTGCTGCTCGCCGCGCCCACCGGCCGGGCCGCCAAGCGGCTCGCCGAGCTCACCGGAGCCGAGGCGTCCACGGTGCACCGGCTGCTCGAGCTCAAGCCCGGCGGGGACGCGGCCTTCGACCGGGACCGCCCGCTCGACGCCGACCTGGTGGTGGTGGACGAGGCGTCCATGCTGGACCTGCTGCTGGCCAACAAGCTGGTCAAGGCGGTGGCACCCGGCGCCCACCTGCTGCTCGTCGGGGACGTGGACCAGCTGCCGTCGGTGGGCGCCGGCGAGGTGCTGCGCGACCTGCTCGCCCCCGACAGCCCGGTGCCGGCCGTTCGGCTGACCAGGATCTTCCGGCAGGCCCAGCAGTCGGGCGTGGTCACCAACGCCCACCGGATCAACTCGGGGATCCCGCCGGTCACCTCGGGCCTGGCCGACTTCTTCCTCTTCGTCGAGGAGGAGACCGAGGAGGCCGGGCGGCTCGCCGTCGACGTGGCCGCCCGCCGGGTGCCGGCGAAGTTCGGGCTCGACCCGCGCCGCGACGTCCAGGTGCTCACCCCGATGCACCGCGGCCCGGCCGGCGCCGGCGTGCTCAACGGGCTGCTCCAGCAGGCCGTCACCCCGGCCAGGCCCGGCCTGCCGGAGAAGCGCTTCGGCGGCCGGGTCTTCCGCGTCGGTGACAAGGTCACCCAGATCAGGAACAACTATGACAAGGGGCGCAACGGCGTCTTCAACGGCACGGTCGGCGTGGTCACCGGTCTCGACGTGGACGAGCAGCGGCTGACCGTGCTCACCGACGAGGACGAGGAGGTCCCCTACGACTTCGCCGAGCTCGACGAGCTCTCCCACGCGTACGCCGTCACCATCCACCGCTCGCAGGGCAGCGAGTACCCCTGCGTGGTCATTCCGGTCACGATGAGTGCCTGGATGATGTTGGAGCGGAACCTGCTGTATACGGCCGTCACCCGCGCCAAGAAGCTCGTGGTGCTCGTGGGCTCGCGGCGTGCCCTGGGGCAGGCAGTGCGCTCGGTCTCGGCCGGCAGCCGCTGCACGGCCCTCGACGCCCGCCTCGCGGGAAAAATTCTTCGTCCGGAGCGCCCGTAAAAATCCGCATTCGCGCGGCACGCCGTGCCAGAAAATGGCCACTTGGCCGACCCCGAGTGCACATTCTGCGCCCAGATGGGGGACAGTAGGAGGGAGTCAGGGCACCTCGAAGAAGAGGCACAACGTCGGTGAGGGATGACGTGAGCGAAAACCGCATCAGCGACAGCGCAGGCAACGCGGACGACGCAGTGTTCGTGCGGTACGGAAAAGACGAGTACCGCTACCCGGTGGTAGAGAGCACGGTGGGTGACCGTGGCTTCGACATCAGCAAGCTGCGGGCCCAGACCGGTCTGGTGACCCTGGACTCCGGCTTCGGTAACACCTCCACGTGTAAATCGGAGATCACGTACCTGGACGGTGAGAAGGGCATCCTTCGCTACCGTGGGTATCCGATCGAGCAGATCGCGGAGCGCGGCTCGTTCATCGAGACGGCCTACCTGCTCATCAACGGCGAGCTTCCGACGGTGGACGAGCTGGCCACCTTCCAGGGCGAGATCACCAAGCACACGCTCCTCCACGAGGACGTGAAGCGCTTCTTCGACGGCTTCCCGACGGACGCCCACCCGATGGCCATGCTGACCTCCGTGGTCAGCGCGCTGTCCACCTTCTACCAGGACAGCCACAACCCGTTCGACGAGCGGCAGCGCCACATCTCCACCATCCGGCTGCTCGCCAAGCTGCCGACGATCGCCGCCTACGCCTACAAGAAGGCCGTCGGCCAGCCCGTCGTCTACCCGCGTAACGACCTCGGGTACGTGGAGAACTTCCTGCGGATGACGTTCTCCGTACCGGCCGAGGACTACGAGCTGGACCCGGTGGTCACCAACGCGCTGGACAAGCTGCTGATCCTGCACGCCGACCACGAGCAGAACTGCTCCGCCTCCACCGTCCGCATGGTGGGCTCCTCGCAGGCCAACCTGTTCGTCTCCATCTCCGCCGGTATCAACGCGCTCTGGGGCCCCCTGCATGGCGGCGCCAACGCGGCGGTGCTGGAGATGCTGGAGGCCATCCAGGCCGACGGCGGCGACGCGGACGCCTTCATCCGCCGGGTGAAGAACAAGGAGCAGGGCGTCCGCCTGATGGGCTTCGGGCACCGCGTCTACAAGAGCTTCGACCCCCGCGCCAAGATCATCAAGGCGGCCGCGCACGACGTGCTCTCGGCGCTCGGCAAGTCCGACGAACTGCTGGACATCGCCCTGAAGCTGGAGGAGCACGCCCTCAGCGACGACTACTTCGTCTCGCGCAACCTGTACCCGAACGTCGACTTCTACACCGGCCTGATCTACCGGGCCATGGGCTTCCCGACCAGCATGTTCACCGTGCTGTTCGCGCTGGGCCGGCTGCCGGGCTGGATCGCGCAGTGGCACGAGATGATCACCGACCCGACCACCAGGATCGGCCGTCCCCGGCAGGTCTACACCGGCGTCGTCGAGCGGGACTACCTGCCGGTCGAGCAGCGGTGACGCTGGTCGCTGTGACGTGGCGGCGCGACGCGGATATGTGACGCAGGTCACATATCCGGTCGTGCAACTTTCCACGGTCTCGTCGGTCTAACCCGTCGACGTTGGCGCGGATTCGGCTGGATCCACGCCGGCGGCCGTCCAGCCGGGGTCCCGTGGGGGGACGCTCTGAGCGGGCGGCAGGAAGCGCCCCGCGCCGGGCCCTGTGGGGGGACCCGTCGGCGGGGCGCTTTTCATTTCCGCCGAGGCGGGACCGCTGCGCTCGGCCTGGGCGACGGCATCGGGGCCTGGCGGCCCCGTGCCGGACCGCGGCGCTGGGCCTGGGCGGCCGCCGCCGCCCATGGCCGGGCTCCGCCCGCCCGGGGCGGGGCTGTTGACAGTCATGCGGGCCCACTTCCGCAGTCGCGGCGCCGCCCGTTGTGCGGCCAGAGGCCGCACCTCCCGGTCAAGTGGAGTACTGCATCGCACTGGACGCCGCGTCGCGACCAGAGGTGTCCCCCCGGCCGATGCCGAGCGCGGCTGCCTGGCACGCCGGCGCGGGGGCGCGGGCCCCCGGTGTTGGCTGGCCCCGACGGGTCGGGCGGGCGCGCCCGTAGCGCGCTGACGCGCCGCGTCGTGGCCCGAGGCCGCCGGGCCTCGGCGCCCCGCCCGAGCCGAGCGCGCCGCAGTGGCGCAGGGGTGCCGGGCCGTGGCGCGGCCGGGCTGGCGCGTCACGTTGCGGTCCGGGGTCGGCGGGCCCCGACGCCCCCGGTCGGTGCCGAGTGCGGTGCACCGGTGCGAGGGCCCCCGGGCTCCGGTGTCTGGCTCGTGCCGACGGTTGGGAGGCGCGCCCGGACCGGGCTGACGTCGCGTCGTGGCCCGAGGCCGCCGGGCCTCGGCGCCCCGCCCGGGCCGAGCGCAGCGCGCCGGCACGGGGGCCGCCAGGCCCCCGGTGCCTGGCTTACCCCTGTACGCGGTCGACGAGTTCGTAGCCCGCCTCGTCCACGGCCGTGCGGATCGCGTCGTCCGTGACGGGGGTCTCGGTCACCACGGTGACCAGGCCGGTGTCCGCGGTCGCGGAGACGTTCGTGACGCCCGGCAGGGCGCCGACCTCGGCCGAGACGGCCTTCTCGCAGTGTCCGCAGCTCATCCCGGAGACCCGGTAGGTGATGGTCTCGCTCACGGCGATCGCCTCGCTTCCAACGACTGTCGGTCCGGCTCCGACTATATACCCGCCTGGGGTATAGCGATCGGGGGTGCCCCTAAGGGGGACCCGGCATCGTCCCGGGAACGCTCCTGGCGCTCTTCCCTCCCGCCGCCGACACATGTCAACTTCTACTGACAGGTTGCACGGCGGGAGGAACACGCGGGATGGATGGCGCTCTGTGGATGTACGCGCTGCTGGTACTCACCAGCGCGCCGCCCTATCTGCCCAACGCCGCGCTGATCGCCTCCGCGGGCGCCATGGTCCACGCCGGGGAACTCAGTCTGCCGCTGGTGGTGTTGGCGGCCGCGGCGGGTGCGCTCGCCGGCGACGCGGTGATCTTCGCCGTCGGCCGGCTGGCCCGCGGCCGGGCCCTCGCCTGGCTCGGCCGTTCGGCCCGGCGACGGGCCGCGCTCCAGTGGACCGGGGAGCGGATGCACGCGCACGGGCTGCCGTTCGTGGTGGGCGCGCGGTTCCTGCCGAGCGGCCGGGTCATCGGCGGACTGACCGCCGCGCTCGTCGACTTCCCGGCCCGCCGCTACCTGCTGGGCATGGGCATCGCCCAGGCCGTCTGGGCCTCCTACTCCGTCGCCCTCGGCTACTGGGGCGCCGGCGCGCTCGGCGGCACGCTGCCCTCGGTGCTGATCGCCTGTGGGATCTCGGTCCTGGTCGCCTGCGTCGCCCGGTTGTTCAGCGGCGCCGGTTCCCGGGACGCCGCCGCACCCACTCCCTGACGGTGTCCGGGTACCAGAAGGGCCGGCCGCCCTCCACCACGTCGGGCGGGGGCAGCAGGCCGTGCTTCCGGTAGGAACGGACGGTGTCCGGCTGCACCTGGATGTGGGCGGCGATCTCCCTGTACGACCAGAGTTCGCGGTCCGCCATCTCTACGCACCTCCCTGGCCCCGCCGTCCGGCGGGGCTCCGTGGATAACCAGTGGGCCACTGCCCCCGAGAACGACGCACGGTGACGCCGGGGCCGGGCCTGTTGATCATCTGTGACGGGTAAGGCGCGTAACGGTGACGGCTGTCGCGTTCCCTAGATGAAGCCGATGAACCGCTGAACCGACAAGCTCATCAGGTGTGGCTCGGGAAGCCGAGGTTGACCGCGCTCTCCGCCGGCTCCGGCCAGCGGGTGGTGACGACCTTGCCGCGCGTGTAGAAGCGCACCCCGTCCTCGCCGTAGACGTGGTGGTCGCCGAAGAGCGACTCCTTCCAGCCGCCGAACGAGTGGTAGCCCACCGGCACCGGGATCGGCACGTTCACGCCGACCATGCCGGCCTCGACCTCCAGCTGGAACCGCCTCGCGGTCCCGCCGTCCCGGGTGAAGATCGCCGAACCGTTGCCCCACGGCGAGGAGTTGATCAGCCCGATCGCCTCCTCGTAGTCGCCGGCCCGCACCACGCACAGCACCGGGCCGAAGATCTCGTCCCGGTAGGCGTCCATCTCCCGCGACACCCGGTCGAGCAGCGACACCCCGAGGAAGAAGCCCGCCTCGTGCCCTGGCACCGTCAACCCCGTGCCGTCGACCACCACCTCGGCGCCCTGCGCGGCCGCGCCCCGCACATAGGACGCCACCTTCTCCCGGTGTTCCGCGGTGATCAGCGGGCCCATCTCGGACGCCGGGTCGTCGCCCGGACCGATCACCAGCGCGCGCGCCCGCTCCGCGATCCGCGCCACCAGCGCGTCGGCGGTCTCCTCGCCCACCGCGACGACCACGGACACCGCCATGCAGCGCTCGCCGGCCGAGCCGTACGCCGCGCTGACCGCCGCGTCCGCCGCCACGTCGAGGTCGGCGTCCGGCAGCACCAGCATGTGGTTCTTCGCGCCGCCCAGTGCCTGCACCCGCTTGCCGTGCTCCACCGCGCCGCGGTGGATCGCCCGCGCCACCGGCGTGGAGCCGACGAAGCTGACCGCCGCCACGTCCGGGTGCGCCAACAGCCGCTCCACGGCCTCCCGGTCGCCGTTGACCACGTTCAACACGCCTTCGGGGAAGCCGGCCTCGGCCGCGAGCTCGGCCAACAGCAGCGCCGCCGACGGGTCCTTCTCGCTCGGCTTCAGCACGAACGTGTTGCCGCAGGCGATCGCCACCGGGAACATCCACAGCGGCACCATCGCGGGGAAGTTGAACGGCGTGATGCCCGCCACCACGCCGAGCGGCTGCCTGATCGACGCCACGTCCACGCCCGTCGACACCTGCGTGGACAGCTCCCCCTTGAGCTTCTCGGGGATGCCGCAGGCCAGTTCGACGATCTCCAGGCCGCGCGCCACCTCGCCCAGCGCGTCGCCGTGGACCTTGCCGTGCTCGGCGGTGATCAGCGCCGCCAACTCGTCACGCCGCGCCACCAGCAGCTCCCGGTAGCGGAACAGCAGCGCGGTGCGCCTGGCCAACGAGTAGCCGCCCCACGACCGGTGCGCCGCGACGGCCGCCGCCACCGCCGCGTCCACCTCGGCGGCCGAGGCCAGCGCGACCCGCCCCGCCTGCTCGCCGGTCGCCGGGTCCCAGACCGGGCCGAACCGCCCCGAGGCGCCCGGCACGGGCTTGTTGTCGATGAAGTGTCCGATGGTCCTCACGTGGTGCCTTCCCTCGCTCCGAGTCGATCCGGTGGCCTGGATCCGGTGGCCTACAGGTGCCGGCGGCGCGCCGCCGCGCCGCGCTCGTACGTCTCCCGCGCCCGGCGCGCCGCCGGCCGGTCCGCGACGGCCGCCACCGGCACGTCCCACCACGCCTGGGCCGGCGGCGCGGTGTCCGCCGGGTCCGTCTCCACGTGGACGCAGACCGGGCCCCTGGCCTCGCGTGCCTCGGCCAGCGCCGCGCGCAGCTCGGCGTACGTGGTGGCGCGCAGCACCGTGAGTCCGAGGGAGGCGGCGTTGGCGGCCAGGTCGACGGGGAGCGGCTCGCCCGTGAAGGTGCCGTCCGGCGTCCGGAAGCGGTAGGCGGTGCCGAAGCGTTCGGCGCCGGTCAGCTCGGACAGCCCGCCGATCGAGGCGTAGCCGTGGTTCTGCACCAGCACCAGGACCAGGTGCCGGCCCTCCTGCACGGCCGTCACCAGCTCGGTCGGCCCCATCAGGTAGGTGCCGTCGCCGACCAGCGCCCACACCACGCGCTCCGGCGCGGCCAGCTTCACGCCGAGCGCGGCCGGGATCTCGTATCCCATGCAGGAGTAGCCGTACTCCACGTGGTACTGGCGGCGCGACCTGGCCCGCCACAGCTTGTGCAGGTCGCCCGGCATCGAGCCGGCCGCGTTGATCACCACGTCGTCGTCCCCGACGACCGCGTCCAGCGCGCCGAGCACCTGGGTCTGGGTCGGCCGGTCGCTCTCCTTCTCCGGGGCGAACGCGGCGCCGACGACCGTCTCCCAGCGCGCCTTGGCCGCCCGGTAGCCGGCCGCGTACCCGTCCTCGACGCGGTGCCTGGCGAGCGCCGAGGTGAGCGCCGTGAGGCCGGCCCTGGCGTCCGCGACCAGGGGCAGGCCGGCCAGCTTGTGCGCGTCGTACGGGGCGATGGTGAGGTTGACGAAGCGCACGCCGGGGTCGGCGAACAGGGTGGCGGAGGCGGTGGTGAAGTCCGAGTAGCGGGTGCCCACGCCGATCACCAGGTCGGCGGCGCGGGCCAGTTCGTTGGCGGCGGCCGTGCCGGTGTGGCCGATGCCGCCCACGTCGCACGGGTGGTCGTGGCGCAGCGAGCCCTTGCCGGCCTGGGTCGAGGCCACCGGGATGCCGGTGGCCTCGGCCAGGGACCGCAGCGCCTCCTCGGCCTCGCTGTGGTGCACGCCGCCGCCGGCGACGATCAGCGGCCGGCGGGCGGCCCGGATCGCGGTGACCGCCTCGGCCAGCGCGTCCGCGTCGGGTGCCGGACGCGGCACCCGCCACACCCGCTCGGCGAAGAACTCCTCGGGCCAGTCGAAGGCCTCGGCCTGCACGTCCTGCGGCAGCGCCAGCGTGACGGCGCCCGTCTCCACCGGGTCGGCGAGCACCCGCATGGCCTGGAGGGCGGCCGGGACCAGCGCCTCCGGGCGGTGCACCCGGTCGAACCAGCGGGAGACGGGCCGCAGCGCGTCGTTGACCGACACGTCGCCCGCGCCCGGGTGTTCGAGCTGCTGGAGCACCGGGTCGGCCGGCCGGGTGGCGAAGGTGTCGCCGGGCAGCAGCAGCACGGGGAGCCGGTTGATGGTGGCGAGGGCGGCGCCGGTCACCAGGTTGGTGGCGCCCGGGCCGATGGAGGTGGTGACGGCGTGCGCCGAGAGCCGGTCGCGCTGCCGCGCGTAGCCCACCGCGGCGTGCACCATGGCCTGCTCGTTCCGCCCCTGGAAGAAGGGGAGTTCGGCGCCGGGGCCCTGGCCGCTCTCCACCAGCGCCTGCCCGACGCCGGCCACGTTGCCGTGCCCGAAGATGCCCCAACAGGCGGCGACGAGCCGGTGCCTGCGGCCGTCACGCTCGGTGTACTGCCTGGCGAGGAACCGCACCAGGGCCTGGGCGACGGTCAGTCGGACGGTTCCGCTCATCGGGCGGCCTCCCCGTTCTCCTGCGCGCGGTACCTGGGGAGCCTGGGGTCGGTCTCCTGGTGGTGCCAACTGCCCCTGATCCAGGCGTGTTCCGGATGGTCGCGGATCAGCCAGGCGCGGTCGGGGTCGGGCCCGGCCATCACGTTGAGGTAGTACATGTCGTGCCCGGGCGCGGCGATCGACGGGCCGTGCCAGCCGTCCGGGATGACCACCGCGTCCCCGGTGCGGACCTCCGCGAGCACGTCCGTGCCGCGGCCGTGCCCCGAGGGGCTGACCCGCTGGTAGCCGAGGCCCTCGGCCGCCGGGTTCCCCTCGGCGGCGTCGATCTCGAAGTAGTAGATCTCCTCCAGCTCCGACTCCTCGCCGGGACGCGACTCGTCGTGCTTGTGCGGCGGGTACGAGGACCAGTTGCCGCCGGGCGTCAGCACCTCGACGGCGATCAGCCGGTCGGCCTCGAACACGTCGGCCGCCGCGAAGTTGTTGACCTGGCGGCTGCACGAGCCGGCGCCGCGCAGCTCGACCGGCACCCGGTCGGCCGTGACGTGCCGGGCCGGCAGCCGGCGCGCGCAGCGGGCGCCGGTGAGCGCGAACCGGCCGCCGGCGGTGGAGGAGACCGACACCTGGGCGTCCTTCGGCACGTAGGCGAAGTCCGTCAGGCCGGCGAACACGCCGCTGCGGCCACGCAGTTCGAACCGCTCGCCGTCGGCCTCCACGACGCAGCCGCCGGCCAGCGGCAGCACGATCCACTCGCTGTCGCCGGTCGCGAAGCGGTGGGTGCCGCCGGGCGCGAGCGGCAGCACGCGCAGGCTGGAGTAGCCCCAACCGGCCGACTCCGGGCTGATGTCCAGGGTGTAGGGGCCGGCGGCGGCGCTGCCGGCCGGCAGGTGGTGGCGTGGGGAAGGGGCGCTCGGGGGTGTCACCGTCGACGACCTCTCCTTCGATGGCTGTCCATGGCTGTCGGGTTGTGCGGAACGGCTGGGGCGTCGGACAGGTTCCTAGAGGAGCCCCGCGGCGGTGCGGACGGCGCCGGCCACGTCCCCGTCCGGCGGGTAGAGCAGCGAGCGGCCCACCACCAGGCCACGGACGGTGGGCAGTCGCAGCGCCTTGCGCCACTTCTCGTAGAGCCCGTCCTGGTCGCCGGTCACCTCGCCGCCGAGCAGCACCGCCGGCAGCGTCGAGGTCTCCATCACCCGCGCCATGTCGTCGGGGTCGGCGGTGACCGGCACCTTCAGCCAGGTGTAGGCGGAGGTGCCGCCCAGGCCCGAGGCGATGGCGATGGACGTGGCGACGGCCTCGGCGCTCAGGTCGTTGGTCAACCTGCCCGCTATTCGGCGGGATATGAAGGGCTCGACGAACACCGGCAGCCGGCGGCGCGCCATCTCGTCGATCACCCGGGCCGTGCTGTGCAGCGTCTCCAGCGACCCGGGGTCCGAGTAGTCCACGCGCAGCAGCAGCTTGCCGGCGTCGAAGCCGAGGCGCGCTATGTCCTCGGGGCGGTGCCCGGTGAACCGGTCGTCGAGCTCGAACGAGGCGCCGGCGAGGCCGCCGCGGTTCATCGAGCCCAGCACCACCTTGCCGTCGAGCGCGCCGAGCAGCAGCAGGTCGTCCAGGACGTCGGCGGTGGCCAGCACCCCGTCGACGCCCGGTTGGGCGAGCGCGAGCGTGAGCCGCTCCAGCAGCTCCACCCGGTTGGCCATGGCGAGCCGCTGGCCGCCGACCGCGAGTGCGCCGCGCGCCGGGTGGTCGGCGGCGATGATCATCAGCCGGCCGCTCTCGCCGAGCAGCGGGCGGCGGGCCCGGCGCGCCGCGGCCTCGGCGATGGCCTCGGGATGTCGGCTGCGTACCGTGACGAGCTCCGAGATGCTGATGCTCACGGAAGGATTCCTTCCCGGTCGGTGCCGCGGTCGGCCGGGCCGCCGCCGAGCAACTCCTCGACCTCGTGGGGGTGGGGCATGGCGGACGAGCACGCGAGCCGGCCGGCGACCAGGGCGCCCGCCGCGTTGGCGAACCCGGTCAGCCGGTGGAGGTCCCAGCCGGCCAGCAGCCCGTGACAGAGAGCGCCGCCGAACGCGTCCCCCGCGCCGAGGCCGTTGACCACCTCGACGGGGTGCGGCGGGGCCTCGACCACGGTGCCGTCCCGGTGCACGGCCAGCACCCCGGCGGGCCCCTGCTTGACGACGGCCAGCTCCACGCCGGCCGCCAGCAGCGCCTCGGCGCAGGCACGCGGCTCGCGGACGCCGGTGGCCACCTCGCACTCGTCCAGGTTGCCCACGGCGACGGTGGCGTGGGCCAGCGCCTCGCGGTAGACCGGGCGCGCGGCCTCGGGCGAGCCGTCCCCCCTGGCCCCGCCCTTCCGGGCCCCGCTCCTCCAGAACATGGGCCGCCAGTCCAGGTCGAAGACCGTGGCGACCTGGTCGGCGGCCCGGCCGCCCTCGGCGCGGGCGGCGAGCGCGGCGAGCGTCGCGCTCCGGCTCGGCTCCTCGCACAGGCCGGTGCCGCTCATCCAGAAGATCCGCGCCGACCGGACGGCGGCCAGGTCGAGTTCGTCGGCGTGGATCACCAGATCGGGTGCCTTGGGCAGCCGGTAGAAGTAGAGCGGGAAGTCGTCGGGCGGGAAGATCTCGCAGAAGGTGACGGGCGTCGGGTACTCCGGCACCGCCGTCACCCACCGGTCGTCCACGCCGAACTCCCGCAGCGCGCGGTGGCAGTACTCGCCGAACGGGTCGTCCCCCGTCCGGCTGATCACGGCGGCGGCCCGGCCGAGGCGGGCGGCGGCGACGGCCACGTTGGTCGGGGAGCCGCCGAGGAATTTGCCGAACGATTCGACCTCCGCCAGTGGCACGCCCGTCTGCAGCGGGTAGATATCGACCCCGATGCGCCCCATGGTGATGACGTCGAGTGCTGTCCCGACCGTCGTCATCCGCGCTCTCCCTCCGCCGTCCCGGTGTGTGGTCGCCGTGTTCGCGCCGCCCCCAGCGTCGGCCCAGTCGGCCTCGCCTGTCAATGGTTTGTCTTTACATATGGACATCTCGAAGACGTAAAGATGAAGTGTTGTCCTGACAATCCATTGACAGGCGAGGCCACCCGGCGGTTTGCTCCCCACTGCGACCCGCCTCCACCAACCCTCCACGCTCACACCGAAGTGAGGTAGGAACGATGAACCGGATCAGTCGCCCCCTGCTCGCGGCGGGCTGCGCCACGGCCCTGCTGCTCGTCGCCGCGTGCTCCAGCGAGTCCGGCGGCAGACGCGCCCAGGAGGAGGCGGACGGGCTCGCCGCCGGCCAGGCCGACACCCCCCGCATCAGGATCGCCATGATCACCCACGGCGGACGCGGCGACACCTTCTGGGACATCGTCCGCAAGGGAGCCGAGGACGCCGCGAGCAAGGACAACGCCGAGCTCATCTACTCGTCCGACCCCAGCGCCGCCGGCCAGGCCAGCCTCATCGAGAACGCCGTCGACCAGGACGTCGACGGCATCGCCCTCACCATGGCCGACCCCGAGGCGCTGGCCGACGCCATAGCCGAGGCGCAGGCCGCCGGCATCCCCGTCGTCGGCCTCAACTCCGGCCTCCCCGCCTGGCAGGACGCCGGCCTCCTCTCCTACTTCGGCCAGGACGAGGGCGTCGCCGGCCGCGCCTTCGGCGACCGGCTCAACGAACTCGACTCCCGGCACACCGTCTGCGTCATCCACGAACAGGGCAACATCTCGCAGGAACAGCGCTGCGGCGGCCTCGCCGAGACCTTCGAGGGCGAGACCGAGACCCTGTACGTCGACGGCGCCGACCTGCCGGCCGTCCGCTCCACCATCGAGGCCAAGCTCCGCCAGGACGGCTCCATCGACTACGTCGCCACCCTCGGCGCCCCCTACGCGCTCGCCGCCGTCGACTCCGTGTCCGGCGCCGGCAGCGACGCGGCGATCGCCACCTTCGACCTCAACCCCGAACTGGTCACCGCCATCGAGGACGGCGACATCGAGTTCGCCGTCGACCAACAGCCCTACCTCCAGGGCTACCTGGCCGTCGACGCCCTCTGGCTGTACGCCGCCAACGGCAACGTCAGCGGCGGCGGCGTCGAACCCGTCCTCACCGGACCCGCCTTCGTCGACCGCGACAACGTCGCCGACGTCGCCGAGTTCGCAGCCAACGGCACCAGGTGAGCGGGGAGTTGAGCCACGACATGACCGCTGACACCACCGTGGAACCCGCCGCCGCGCCCCGGCGGCGCGGCGACGCCGACGGGCGCACCACCCGCCGCTCCCCGCTCCGCCGGCTCCTCGGCCGCCCCGAGATGGGCGCGCTGGTCGGCGCCGCCGCCGTCTACGCGCTCTTCTACGCCGTCGCGCCCACCTTCCGGCAGCTCGACTCCCTCTCCACCGTCCTCTACCAGGCGTCCACCCTCGGCATCATGGGCGTCGCCGTCGCCCTGCTGATGATCGGCGGCGAGTTCGACCTGTCGGCGGGCGTCGCCGTCACCACCTCCGCGCTCACCGCCAGCATGTTCGCCTTCCAACTCACCCTGAACGTCTGGTCCGGGGTGCTGGTCGCGCTCGTCCTCTCGCTCGCCATCGGCGCCCTCAACGGCGTCCTGCTGGTCCGCACCAAACTGCCCAGCTTCCTCATCACCCTGGCCACCTTCCTGATGCTCCAGGGCCTCAACCTCGCCGTCACCAAGGGAATCACCGGCAACGTCGCCACCGACTCCATCCGCGACATGGACGGCTTCGACCAGGCCCGCGCCGTCTTCGCCGCCACCCTCACCATCGGCGACACCCAACTGCGGATCACCGTCCTGTGGTGGCTCGGCTTCGCCGCCCTCGCCACCTGGGTGCTGCTGCGCACCCGCTACGGCAACTGGGTCTTCGCGGTCGGCGGCAACCCGGAGAGCGCCCGCGCCGTGGGCGTGCCCGTGGCGTTCGTGCGGATCAGCCTCTTCATGACCGTCGGCCTCGCCGCCTGGTTCGTCGGCATGCACCAGCTGTTCGCGTTCAACACCGTCCAGTCCAACGGCGGCATCGGCAACGAACTCCTCTACATCGCCGCCGCCGTCATCGGCGGCTGCCTGCTGACCGGCGGCTACGGCTCCATCGCGGGACCGGCCATCGGCGCCTTCCTGTTCGGCATGGCCAACCAGGGCATCGTCTACGCCAACTGGGACCCCGACTGGTTCATGTTCTTCCTCGGCGCGATGCTGCTGCTCGCCGTGCTGCTCAACCTGTGGGTCCGACGCCAGGCCACCCGGAGGTGACGACCATGGCTCCCATCGTTGAACTCCGTGCCGTCGGCAAGTCCTACGGCAACATCCACGCCCTGCGCGACGTCGACCTCGCCGTCCACGCGGGCCGCGTCTCCTGCGTCCTCGGCGACAACGGCGCCGGCAAGTCCACCCTCATCAAGATCATCTCCGGGCTGCACCGGCACACCACAGGCGAACTCCTCGTCGACGGCGAACCGGCCCGGTTCTCCACGCCCCGCGACGCCCTCGACCGCGGCATCGCCACCGT
Source organism: Streptomyces sp. NPDC127098 (assembly GCF_042722465.1). Classification (NCBI taxonomy): domain Bacteria; kingdom Bacillati; phylum Actinomycetota; class Actinomycetes; order Kitasatosporales; family Streptomycetaceae; genus Streptomyces; species Streptomyces sp. NPDC127098. The sequence continues at coordinate 19,149 of NZ_JBHXFJ010000070.1, read as the reverse complement.
CTACCAGGACCTCGCCACCGTCACCCTGATGCCGGTCTGGCGCAACTTCTTCCTCGGCTCCGAACTCACCCGTGGCCGCTGGCCGTTCCAGCGTCTCGACATCCCCCGCATGCGGTCCGTCGCCGACGCCGAACTGCGCGCCATGGGCATCGTCCTCGACGACGTCGACCAGCCCGTCGGCTCGCTCTCCGGCGGCCAACGGCAGTCCGTGGCCATCGCCCGCGCCGTCCACTTCGGCGCCCGGGTCCTGATCCTCGACGAACCGACCGCGGCGCTCGGCGTCAAACAGTCGGGCGTCGTGCTGCGTTATGTCGCCGCCGCCCGCGAACGCGGCCTCGGCGTCGTCTTCATCACCCACAACCCGCACCACGCGTACCTCGTCGGCGACCACTTCACGGTGCTGCGGCTCGGCACCGTCGAACTCAGCGCCGACCGGGTCGACGTCGACCTCGACCACCTCACCCACCAGATGGCCGGCGGCGCCGAGTTGGACGAGCTGCGCCACGAACTGACAGGAGACTCCGCACCATGAGCGACGCGCCGGTACTGGACCGGATCAGGGTCGGCTCGGCCCCCGACTCCTGGGGCGTCTGGTTCCCCGACGACCCCCGGCAGACGCCCTGGCACCGCTTCCTCGACGAGGTCGCCGAGGCCGGCTACCCGTGGATCGAACTCGGCCCCTACGGTTACCTCCCCACCGACCCCGCCGTGCTGCGCGACGAGTTGAGCCGCCGCGAGCTGCGGGTCTCGGCCGGCACGGTCTTCACCGCCCTGCACCGGGGCCCGGCCGTCTGGGACGAGACCTGGGCCCACGTGGCGAAGGTCGCCACCCTCACCCGGGCCGTCGGCGCCGGCCACCTCGTGGTCATCCCCGAGTTCTGGCGCGACCCGGTGACCGGCGAACGCACCGAGGAACCCGAGCTCACCGCCGCCGGCTTCGCCGACCTCGCCACCGGCATGGAACGCCTCGGCCGCGCCGTACGCGACGAGTTCGGCCTCGACATCGTCGTCCACCCGCACGCCGACACCCACCTCGCCACCGAGGAGCACGTCACCCGCTTCCTCGACGCGACCGACTCCTCGGCCGTCAACCTGTGCCTCGACACCGGCCACTACGCCTACTGCGGCGGCGACAGCGTCAAGCTCATCGAGACCTACGGCGAGCGGATCGGCTACCTCCATCTCAAGCAGGTCGACCCCGCGATCCTCGCCGACGTCATCGCCGACGAGGTCCCCTTCGGGCCGGCCGTGAAACGCGGCGTCATGTGCGAACCGCCGACCGGCGTCCCGGCCCTCCCACCGGTCCTGGCGGCGGCCCAACGCCTCGGCACGGAACTCTTCGCCATCGTCGAACAGGACATGTACCCCTGCCCACCCGACCAGCCACTCCCCATCGCCCACCGCACGCGCCGCTTCCTGGCCTCCTGCGGGGCCTAGGCGCGGCGGCGCGAAGCCTCGGCGCGGCGGCCCGCGCCGGCTCCCCGGGGCTCCGCCCCGGACCCCGGCCGGCGGGCGCCCGGTTCTCGGACCGGACACCCGGCTCGCGCCGGACGCCCGCGTCCGCCCCGGGCTCGGTGGGCCTCCGCCAGGCTCGCCGGGGGCTGCGCCCCGGATTCCGTGGCGCTGCGGAGCTGGCTGGCCCGCGCGGCTCGCCGGGGCTCCGCCCCGCGCCTGGCGGCCTGGTGTGCGCACAGGCACACCGGGCCTGCGGGCCGGCTCGCGCGGGACGTCCGCGTCCGCCCCGGGCCGGTGGGCTCCCGCCAGGCTCGCCGGGGCTTCGCCCCGGGCCTCGTGGGGGTGCGGAGCCGGTTGGTCCGAGGGGTGTGCGGGGCTACGCCCCGCGCCTGGCGGCCTGGTGTGCGCCAGGCACACCGGGGCCTGCGGGCCGGCTCGGGCCGGGTGCGCGGGGCTTCAGCCCGGGGGCGGGGCAGCGGCCCCGTGCCCGGGGGCCGGCGCCGGCCGGGCAGCGCCTGGGGCCCGGACGGGCCTGCGGGGCTTCGCCCTGCATCCCGGTGGGCCGGGGATCGGAGGCTCGGCTCGCGCCGGCCGCCGGGGCGGGCGGGCGGCCTGTGGCGCTTCGCCCGGACCCGAGGGAGGGCTGTGGGGCCGGCTGGTCCGAAGGGCCCGCCAGGCTCCGCCCCGTGCCCGGCGGGATGGCGCCGGCCGGGGTCCGGGCGAAGCCCCCGCGCCGGAGCCGGCCCGGCACGGGGCCGGGGAGGGCGGTTTTTTCCGGGCCTACGGCCCGGCTCGCGGATACTTCATGGGATCTCTAGAGAAGAAGGCAGTGCACAGCGCATGACCAGCACCACCACCACCGCCACGGCCAGGAACACGCTCGGCGTCGCCGTCATCGGCACGGGAACCATGGGCGCGGATCACGTCCGCCGGATCGACCAGGTGGTCAGCGGGGCCCGCGTGGCGGCCGTCGCCGACCCGGACGAGGCCAGGGCCAAGGGACTCGCCGCCGGCATCGACGGCTGCACCGCGCACGCCGACGCCAGCGCCGCGCTGGACGCGCCCGGCGTCGAGGCGGTGCTGATCGCCTCGCCGGGGCCGGCCCACGAGGAGACGCTGCTCGCCGCGCTCGACCGTGGGCTGCCCGTGCTGTGCGAGAAGCCGATGACCCCCGACACCGCCGGCGCCCTCCGCGTCCTCGAAGCCGAGCAGGCGCACGGCACCCGCCGCATCCAGGTCGGCTACATGCGTCGCTACGACGCCGAGTACGCCCAGCTGAAGCAGGTACTGGCCGCCGGCGAGCTCGGCCGGGCCCTGATGCTGCACTGCCGGCACCGCAACGTCTCGGTCCACTCCTACTTCACCGAGCCGATGCTGATCAACGACTCGGTGGCGCACGAGTTCGACGCCGCCCGCTGGCTGCTCGACCAGGAGATCGCCGCCGTCACCGTGCTGCGGCCCACCCCGAGCCGGCACGCCGCCCCCGGCATCGGCGACCCGCAGCTCGTCGTCTTCGAGACCGACGCCGGCGTCCTCGTCGACGTCGAGATCTTCGCCGCCGCCGGCTTCGGCTACCAGGTGCAGGCCGAGGCCGTCTGTGAGAACGGCACCGCCCGCATCGGCGAGGCGCACGGCCTGCTCACCAACACCGCCGGCCGTTGGGGTGGACCCATCGCGCAGGACTACATCGCGCGGTTCGCCGACGCCTACGACCGCGAGGTGCAGGAGTGGGTCGACGCGACCCGGCGCGGGGAGGTCACCGGGCCGAGCGCCTGGGACGGCTACGCCGTCGCCGCCGCCTGCGAGGCCGGCGTGGCGGCCCAACGCACCGGGCAGCGCGTCGCCGTGGAGATGGTCGACCGCCCGGCCTTCTACCGCTGAGGTCGTATATTCAGCACCCGATGACCGAGGAGGGAACCGCGGTGGACGTGAGTTTCAGCATCGACCGCAACAGCCCCGTGCCGCTCTACTACCAGCTGTCGCAGCAGTTGGAGGCGGCGATCGAGCAGGGCAGACTGTCGCCCGGCACCCGCCTCGGCAACGAGATCGACCTGGCCGCGCGGCTCGGCCTCTCCCGGCCCACCGTCCGCCAGGCCATCCAGGCCCTCGTCGACAAGGGTCTGTTGGTTCGCCGCCGCGGCGTCGGCACCCAGGTGGTGCACAGCCAGGTGCGGCGGCCGCTGGAGCTGAGCAGCCTGTACGAGGACCTGGAGGCCGCCGGGCAGCGGCCGGCCACCCGGGTTCTCGACGTCGCCACCGTCCCGGCGCCGGCCGAGGTCGCGGCCGCCCTCGGCATCGCCGAGGGCGCCGAGACCAAGCGCGTCGAGCGGCTCCGCCTCGCCCACGGCGAGCCGCTGGCGCACATGTGCAACTACCTGCCCCGCGAGCTGTACGACTTCGGCCGCGAGGACCTGGAGGCCACCGGCCTCTACCGGCTGATGCGCGCCGCCGGCACCGCCCTGCACAGCGCCCGCCAGTCCATCGGCGCCCGCGCCGCCACCGCCGAGGAGGCCGGTCTCCTCGGCGAGTCCGCGGGCGCGCCGCTGCTCAGCATGCGGCGCACCGCCTTCGACGACACCGGCCGCGCCGTCGAGTACGGCACCCACCTCTACCGCGCGTCCCGCTACACCTTCGAACTCCAGCTCCTGATCCGACCCTGAGCCGGGGCGTTCATGAACGGCGCGTGTACCACCGTGCCGTTCCCGTTGCGGATCACCCGGATCCGTTGACCCCCCACCGGTGGGGCGGCAGAGTCGTGAGTACGCGAAAGCGCCCGGCCGTGTGCCCGAGTGGTTCAGGGATTCGCCTGCAAAGCGAATTACACGAGTTCGATTCTCGTCACGGCCTCCACGAGCCACCGCGACGTCCCCTCCGCAAGGCATGGACGTATGGCGGGTGGCACCGTCCATGCACGACGGAGACGACCGCGGCCCCCTTGGCGCAGTGGATGGTCGTACGCGCGATCGGTGCGAAGAATCCCGCTCCCCTCCTGGTCGGCGAGGTGCTTGGATGGACCGACCCCTGTGACGCTCCGCCCAGAGCCGAGAGCCGACATCAGCTGACATGAGACTCGGGGAGCGTGGGGCAGGAGGGGCGGGACCTCTCCCACCCCGCGCTCCCCGAGTGCTGTGAAGTGGAGGGTGCACCCATGTGGGTTGGCTGCACACCGGTCCTCGACGACGAGCCCGGCCCGGCCGGGCGGGAGATCTCGGGGTGGAGAGTTCCCGGCGTCGGTGAGATCGACGTCGAGTCCGAGGGCTTTCGGCTGTCCGTGCTGCCCACGTGCGAGACCCTGCGCGTGGAGTTGGCCTTCGCCGCCGCGTACGCCGAGTCGGAGACAGCGCCGTACCGCCCTCTGGGACCGGCGACTTTGACGCTCGACGACGTACGGTCCATCGCGCTGCACACGCCGGGAGCGTCCTCCGATCCGCTGTGGAGGAGGGTGCTTCGCGGGGACCCGCAGGACGAGGTCCTGCGCATGACGTGGGACGAGGACGACGACGTCCTGCATGTACGGGATGGCGGCGTCGTCGTGTCCTGCCGGGGCGGAACCTGGCGCTGGGCGACCGACGCGTAGGCGGAAGGGTCCCGGACCGTCACCGGTCCGGGACCCTTCGCGCAAGGCCATGCGGTCGCGGGCTGATGGCTTCTGTCAACAGGGATGTCCGTGCTGATGGTGGCCTTCGAGGCGCGTAGGGCTGGGTCGCCGGGCCCTCCCCTCACGGCGCGTCCTGGCCGGAGGACGGCAGGATCGGTCGGACACCGCGGGGAGTGCGCAGGGCGGTATCCGCTTCTCGCTGTGGAGTTCAACCACTCCTTCTGGCGCGGCGCGTGATCATCGCGCGGCGGTCGGCGCGGCGGCGGACTCCTCCCAGCGGATGCGGTAGCGGTGCGTCGGACCGAGGCTACGCTCCGGGTTCATCGCGAACCGCACGAGCAGCCGCATCACCACCGGCATCACCATCCGCGTCAGGGGGCCCGGCGCCTTCGCCTGGTTGATCCGCCGTGCGTCGGCGGCGATCTTCTCGACCCGCGGTCGACGGCTGCGCTCGTAGGCGGCGAACGCCGCGTCCGGGTTCGGCAGGTCCCGGAGGCAGTGGGCCAGTTCGATACCGCTCTCCATGGCCAGCGAGGCGCCCTGGCCCGAACTGTTGGACGGCGCGTGCACCGAGTCGCCCACCAGGACGAGACGGCCGCGGTGCCAGCGCGGCACGCGCGGCATGATGTGGGTCGCGCCGGTGATGTGGAGTCGGTCGGCGTCGATATGCCGGAGCAGGTCGCCGGCGGGGTCGTCGTCGCCGTAGGTCTCGCGCAGCACCTTCAGCCACTCCTCGGCCGGCACCGCGCGCGCCTCGGTCAGCCGCAGCGGCTCGGCGTGCGGCAGGTTCGCCGCCCAACGGGTACGGCCGTCAAGGGTCTTCCAGTAGAGGTAGAAGGCGCGCCGGCCGAAGGTGAAGTGCATGACGCCAGCCTCGGCCGGGACCGGCCGGTCCACCAGGGCCTCGAAGCCGAGGACCCCGGTGTACTCGGGGCCGGGGGCCGCCGGATCGATCAGCCCGCGGACCGTGGAGTGGACGCCGTCGGCGCCGACGAGGATGTCGCCGGTGGCCGTCGTGCCGTCGGCGAACCGCGCCGTGACGCCGTCGGCGTGCTCCTCGACGGACTCAAGACGCTTGCCGTGCTCGATGCGGATGCCCTCGGCGACGGCGGTGTCATGCAGCACGCGGTGCAGGTCGTCGCGGAGGATCTGCCGCTGCGCCGGCACGTCCTCCAACTGGGGAAACCGGACCTTGCGGCGGCCGAACGACATGGCCGTCCACGGGATCGGCTCGGAAACCGCCTCCACCGCCGCCCTGGCGCCGACCAGCTCCAGGGCGGCCAGCCCGTTCGGCGCTATCGAGAGGGTGCCGCCGATGCCTTCCGACCGGCGTGGGTACGCCTCGTAGACGGTGGCGTCGACGCCCGCCCTGCGCAGCGCCATCGCTGTCACGGGGCCGGTGACTCCGCCGCCGATGACCAGCGCGTTCTCTGCCTTCTCCATGGTTTCCCCCTGTCGGGATTCTGGTCGGGCCGCGAGGTCGCGGCGCCGGCCGGCTGATTCGCGCCCGAGGGCGCGGTGAACCGTTACGCGGGGGACTCCGTATCGTTGCGCGTGTCCATCTCGCGGCCGGATTCGCCTCGCGCGGTCGGTTCGGGATCGAAGGGCCCGGCGGCGGTGCTGCAACACCCCGCCGGGCCTGTGGGTCACTCCTCGGCCCCACGTTCCGCCAACTCGGCCATCGCGGGGGACATCTCGCCAGTGGCCTTCCAGCGTCGCCACTCGGCGAGGCCGGGGAAGGTACCCGAGCTGAGGTCGTCGAGGAGCGAGCGCACCCATGCCGCCTCCGCCTCGTGGGTGGCGAGCTCGTACTCGTCCTCGATCAGGAACAGGCGCGGCACGGTCTGGAGATCGTGGGTCAGCGACTCGCGGCGGGCGGCGCACTCCCGCTCCAGCAGCGCGAGCCGCTGCCGCAGCAGGGCGGTGGCCTCCTCGGGGCTGAGCGCCGCGAGTACCGAAAGGCCGGCCGTGAATCGCCGCGGCTCCGGTTGCGGCGTCGAGACCAGCTCGCGGACCCAGTCCACCATCTCCGCCTGCCCGGCTTTCGTGATCCGGTAGACCGTACGCTCCGGACGGGCCCCCTCCCGTGTGGTGCCCACGACCTCGACGAAGCCGTGCTTGGCCAGGTTTCGCATGACCGTGTAGAGGGAGCCCAGCTTGATCTCCATGTCGGCTTCCTTGCCCCGGGCCCTGAGTAGCGACATCACCTCATACGGATGCATGGGCCGCTGCACGACGGTGGAGAGCACCGCGAGCGCGAGCAGATTGCCCACCTTGCGTCGTTTGGCCACCATGCCTCCACTCGTAGGCGAGTACTTGTCAACGAGTATACCGCCGCGGCGCATCGCCGCGCGGGGCGAGTCGTCGTGGTGTGATCTGTCCGGCCTCGTGAGCCATGCGGGGACTGGCTGAGGGGAGGAAGGGGCACCGACTGATCGCGGGAACCCTCGGGGACCGTGCGGTGGGGACCTCCGACGCGATACACACGTTCGGTGCCCGACGGATGTGCTACGTGACCTGGTGGACCGGCTGACCCGGTTCGCCAGCGAAGCCCGTGCGAACGACGAGCAGACAACGGACGAGGAGACGAGCAGCCCTACCGCTGGACGTCCCTCCGCGTTCCTTCGGTCCTCGGATCGTGGGCCGGTTCCGGCCGGTGGCATCGCGGAGGGCCCTGCGCGCGTGCCTGCTCGCGGGGCGGCCCTCCTGGCGGCGTTACGCCCGTTCGTCGATGAGGCCCTCGGCGCGCAGGTCGTCCCACAGCGCCTCGGGCACGTCCGCGGCGAACAGGGCGGCGTTCCGCCCGACCTCCTCGGGGGAGCGCATGCCGACCACGACGCCCGCGACCGCGGGGTGGCGCAGCGGGAAGGCCATCGCCGCCTGCGGCAGGGTCACGCCGTGTGCCTCACAGACGTCGGCGAGGCGGTGGGCGCGGCGCAGGACCTCGGGGGACACGGGGGCGTAGTCGAAGGTCGCGGCCTCGGTGGGGCGTGGGGTGGCGAGCAGCCCCGAGTTGAAGACCGAGGCGGCGAGGACGGAGACGCCACGCTCGGCGCAGGCCGGCAACAGGTCGTCGAGGGCGCCGTGTTGGACCAGCGTGTAGTGGCCGGAGAGCATCACCGCGTCGACGTCGGTCTCCCGCACCAGCCTGGTGAGCATGCCGGTGTGCCACATGCCGGCCCCGATGGCGCCCACCACGCCCTGCTCGCGCAGCTCGGCGAGCGCGGGGTAGCCGGTGCGCAGCGCCGCGTCGAAGTGCTCCTCTGCGTCGTGCAGGAAGAGCGTGTCGACGCGGTCGACGCCCATGCGGGCGAGCGAGTCCTCGACGCTGCGGAGCACGCCGTCGCGCGAGAAGTCCCACACCCGGCGGTGGGTGGCGGGCACGTTGAACTCGTCGACGCGCCCCGCCGTGTCCTGCGGGACGAGGAGGCGGCCGACCTTGGTGGAGAGGGTGAACTCGGCACGCGGCATGTGGCGCAGGAAGGCGCCGACGCGGCGCTCCGAGTGGCCGATGCCGTAGTGCGGGGAGGTGTCGAAGTAGCGGATCCCGGCGTCCCAGGCCGCGGCCAGCGTGGCCGCGGCGGTCTCGTCGTCGAGCGAGGCGAAGAGGCCGCCGAGCGGCCCGCCGCCGCAGCCGAGCTCCGTCACCTCGACCGTGCTGCGGCCCAGTCTGTTGGTCCTCATTCCGCCGACCCCTCCTCGTCGCACACCAGCGATCAACGACCGCATCCTCGCACCGTGGGCCGAGGGAGGCGACGGTCGGGCGCCAGGTCAGCGGGCGAGATCCGCCGAGGCCGTGTCGATCGCCTCGTCCAGCACGTCGCGGGAGCGCAGCAGGTCCCTGATGAGGCCGTCGATGCGGTGCCGCTGCGCGGTCAGCTCGGCCACCAGCTTCTCGTCGCCGCGCTCCGAGAGGCCGCCGTCCGTGTCACGCATGCAGGGGAGCAGCCGCGCTATGGTCGCGCTGTTCAGCCCGGCCGCGTAGAGCGCCTGGATCCGGACCACCCGGTCCACGGCCCAGTCGCCGTACTCCCGGTGGCCGCCCGGGGTGCGCTCGGCCCGCAGCAGGCCCTGCTGCTCGTAGTAGCGCAGCGAACGCTCGCTCACCCCGGTGCGGCGGGCCAGCTCACCGACGCGCATGGTGCCCCCTCGGCGAAGAGTCGGAGTTGAATCTGACATTGATGTCAAGTTCTACCGTACCGGCATGACGCACGCACCGGAATCCGCCGCCCTCCTCGAACCCACCCGCCTCGGCCCGCTCGACCTCCCCAACCGCCTGGTCATGGCGCCGCTGACCCGCAACCGCGCCGGAGCGGACGGCGTGCCGGGCGACCTCATGGTCACCTACTACGCGCAGCGGGCCTCGGCCGGCCTGATCATCGCCGAGGCCACCACCCCCAACGCGACCGGCCAGACCTACCCCGACATCCCGGGGCTGCACACCGGGGCCCAGGTCGCCGGCTGGCGCCGGGTCACCGACGCGGTGCGGGCCGCCGGCGGCCGGATGTTCGTGCAGCTCCAGCACGGCGGCCGGGTCGGGCACCCGGACAACAGCGGGCTGGTCCCCGTCGCCCCGTCGCCGATCCCGCTGCCGGAGACGATCCACACCCCGACCGGCCGCCAACCGTCCGTCACGCCCCGCGAGATGAGTCTCCACGACATCCGCGCCACCGTCGCCGACTTCGCCGCCGCCGCGCGCAACGCCCGCGCCGCCGGGTTCGAGGGCGTCGAGGTGCACGCGGCCAACGGCCATCTACTGCACCAGTTCCTGGCCGCCAACACCAACCACCGCACCGACGCCTACGGCGGCTCCGTCGCCGGCCGGGTCCGGTTCGCGGTGCAGGTGGTCCGGGCCGTCGCCGAGGCGATCGGTCAGGACCGGGTCGGCCTGCGGATCTCGCCGCGGAACACCGTCAACGGCATCGCCGAGGGCGAGACAGAGGAGCTCTACCCGGCCCTGGTCGACGCCCTGTCGGACCTCGAACTCGCCTATCTCCACGTCGTCTTCGCGGATGCGGACGACGCCCTGTACCAGGAGCTCACCAAGCGGTGGCCCGGCACCCTGATGGCCAACCCCAACCTGGGCTGGGGCGGCCCACTGCCCGCCGACGGCGGCCGCGCGGCCGGCGAACGGCTGCTGGCCGCGGGCGCCGACGTGATCGCGCTGGGCCGCGCCTTCATCGCCAACCCAGACCTCGTCGAACGCCTGCGCCTCGGGGCGCCCCTCAACCCGCTCCGCGACGGGCAGTTGATGTACGTGGGCGGCCCGACCGGCTACACCGACTACCCGACGCTGGCGGCATGAGGGGCGATCCTTCGCGGGCGGCCCAGCGCGGCAGCGGAAGGCCGAGCCGCTCGCGCAGCGCCATGGCGGCGTGCCCGGACTCGCTGGTCCGTCCGGCGTCGGCGAGCGCGGGTCGGGCGGAAGCGGAAGGGCCCGTCCCGCGGAGTCCAGGCGGCGCCCCCGGGCGGAATTCGATTGTCGTGCCCGCGCGCCCGGGCCGAGACTTGGCCACGTGCTGACACCCACGGAGATCGAGGAATTCGTCGAGAACGGCTTCGTCCGGGTGGCCGGCGCCGTGCCCGCCGACATCGCCGACCGGTGCCTGGCCGAGCTGTGGGAGGCGACCGGTCGCGACCGGGACGACCCCACGACATGGACCGAGCCGGTGATCCGGCTGGGCGGCTTCGCCACCCCGCCCTTCCGCGCCGCGGCCAACGCCCCGGTGCTGCACGAGGCGTTCGACCAGCTGGTGGGCCCGGGCCGGTGGCGGGCGCCGGGAGGTCTCGGCACCTTTCCGGTGCGCTTCCCCAGCGACCAGGAGCCGGGCGACGACGGCTGGCACGTGGAGGCCAGCTTCGCCGGCGAGGCGGGCGACTACCGGCTCAACCTGCGCTCCCGGGGGCGTGCCCTGCTGATGCTCTTCCTCTTCTCCGAGGTGGGTCCTGACGACGCGCCGACGCGCATCCGGGTGGGCTCACACCGGGACGTGCCACCGCTGTTGGCGGACGCGGGGGACGCCGGGCGCGAGTGGTTCGAGCTGTGCCGTGACGCGGTGGTCGCCAGCGAGGGGCGCCCGGAGGTCACCGCGACGGGCCGGACCGGCGACGTGTTCCTGTGCCACCCGTTCCTGGTGCACGCGGCCCAGCCGCACCGGGGCACCGTCCCCCGGTTCATGGCCCAGCCCCCGCTCGAACCGACAGCACCGCTCGACCTGGACGCTGCCTCCCCCAGCCCGGTGGCCCGCCCCGTCGTCGAGGCGCTGGGCCGAGCGGCCGGCTGAGAAGGGGGGCACGGCGATGGCCTCGACGACCGCGTTCGACCAGTCCGAGCGGCGCGCCTGGGCGGGGCGGGCTGCGGCCTACGCGGCCGGCTTCGCGCGGCTCTGCGCCCACCCGGTGCCGCGGCTCCTGGACGCCGCGGAGGTCGGTCGCGGCACCCGGCTGCTCGACGTCGGCACCGGAACCGGGACCGTCGCCGTGGCCGCCACCGGCCGCGGCGCGCGGGTGACGGCGGTGGACGCCGAGCGCAGCATGGTGGAGTCGGCCGCCCGCGCCGCGCCGGGCGCCGACGTGCGGCTCGCCACGCTGCCGAACCTCCCCTTCGCGGACGGCGAGTTCGACGCCGTCGTCGGCAACTTCGTCGTCAACCACGTGGGCCGGCCGCGCGCCGCCCTGGCCGAACTCCGCCGCGTCACCCGCCCCGGCGGGCGCCTCGCGGTCACCGTCTGGGCCGCCCCGGCCGCCCCGGGACAGACCCTGCTCGGCCGCGCCGTCGAGGCCGCCGGCGTCACCCGCCCCGCCGACCTGCCGGCGCTGGCGGCCGAGGACGACTTCCCGCGCACCGAGCAGGGCCTCGCGGCGCTGCTGACCGATGCCGGCCTCACGCGCGCCTCCTGCGCGACGCTGCGCTGGGACCACCGCACCACCCCCGAGGAGTGGTGGACAGGACCGGCCGCCGGCGTCGCCACCATCGGCCAGCTGATCACCCGCCAACCAGCGCCGGTCGTCGCTGAGATCAGATCCCGCTTCGAGCGGTTGGCCGTGGAATTCCTCACCGAGGACGGCGAGTTGCTGCTGCCGCACGCGGCGCTGCTGGCGAGGGGGCGCGCCTAGCGCCCACAATGCGGCATGGAGATCCTCTTGGTCCTCTCGGCCTTCGTGGTCTACGCGGCGCCCGTGGTCCTGCTCATGTCCGCCTTCGGCCTCGTCGCCCACACCGTCCGCCGCCTGCGGGAGGGGGGCCGGCCGCGCCTCGCCAGCCCCAAGCCGTTCACCCACCTCGCCGGCATCACCGCCGGCGGCTCGGTCCTCTTCCTCCTCTACGCGCAGTGGACCTACGCGAGCAGCTTCCGACCTGACAACCTGTGCCACTTCGCGGTCGGTGGCCCCACGCGCCTACCCGACTCCGAGAGCGTGATCCCGCTGAGTGTCGTGTGCGACGGCACGGAGATCGTCCCCATCTGGGTCAACCCCGTGTTCTTCGGCCTGATCTCCGCGTCGCTGGCCTGCCTCACCGGTGCCTCCCTCGCCCGGCGTGCCCTCGCCCGTCAGGCCGCGGCGGTGTCCGTCTCCCCGGTGTCGGCCTCGCGGTCTTGACCGCGCTACCCGCGTAGCACATCCTGTCGCCGACATGACAATCGACGAGTGGAGGCGATCGTGCGTCGAAGGCGTGGACTCGTGGGTGCGTTGGCGGCGGCCCTGCTCGCCGTGCTGGGCGTGGTCACGACCGGCTCGGACCAGGCGGCGGCCGCCCCGGTGTCGTTGCGGGTGCTGAACTGGAACGTGCAGGGCGGCCAGGGCACGGACGGCGTCACGGACTTCAGCCGGATCGTGTCCGTGATCCGGCAGCAGAACCCGGACGTCGTCACGTTGCAGGAGCTGCACGACAACCGCGCGATCGGCGGCGAGAACCAGTGGCAGACGCTGCTCGACGCCTTCCCCGGCTACCAGGCCCACTTCGCGCGCAGCGACGACAACGCGTTCGGCGGCTCGGCCGGGAACCTGATCCTCAGCCGGTACCCGATCCTGGAGCGGCTGACCGCGCTGCTGCCGCAGTACCCGGCGGACACGACCGCCGTGCGGCGCAGCCTCGGTGGGGTGCGGATCGACGTCGGCGGCACGGACGTGCGGGTCTACACGACGCACCTGTCCTCGGGCGTCGGCGCGGAGGCGACCGAACGACGCAACCGGCAGGCGCGTGAGGTCGTCGACCGGGTCTCCGCGTCCACCACGATGCGCACGCCGATGCTGCTCACCGGCGACCTCAACGCCCGCCCCGACAACGAGATCCGGCCCTGGTTCGCCGCCCCCGGCTGGCTCGACGCCTGGACGCAGCTCAACCCCAACACGGGTGCCGGGACAGTGACGTTGCCCGGCAACGGGGACGACGCGCGGATCGACTACGTCTACGCCACCCCGTCGTTCGACGTGACGGCGGCCAGGACCGTGACGACCTCGGCCTCCGACCACCGCCCGGTGGTGGTCGACGTGGCGGTGCACGAGCCCCGACTCGCCACCACCGGCACGGTGTTGGCCGGCGCCGGCCAGGACGCCGGCTGGGCCAACGCCACGGCCTACGCCGACAACAGCGTCCGGCTCCGGGTCTGCGACAACCTCGCCGACGGCTGGGGCGTCCGTGCCTACGTCTCCGCGAACTCCGGCTCCACCCGCCTCCTCACCGGCAACGACCCGGCCTTCGCCGACCGCTGCTACACCTTCAACGCGCCCGCCGGGACCGCGAGTTCGCCGGTGGTGCGGGTGTGCCTCTACCAGGGCACGGTCGAGAAGGAGTGCCGGGAGGTCCGGGCGACGGCCGGCTAGCCGGCCGTGACGTGCGCGGCCGAGGCCGCCAGCGCCGTGGTGAGGTCGGCGGGCACGTCGAGCGGGACGGGCTGCCCGGCGACCAGGACGGTGTGGACGTTGCCGGGGTGGGCGGCCGTGACGACCGTGGCGACGGGGTCGTGGCGGCCGCCGAGCAGGTTGATGTCGGTGGCGCGCAGCAGCACGAGGTCGGCCTGCTTGCCGACGCCGAGGGAGCCGACGCGGTCGGCGAGGCCCAGGGCCGTGGCGCCGCCGATGGTGGCCTGGCGCAGGACGTCGGCGGGGGAGAGGCGGCCACCGGCCAGGGCGGCGCGCATCAGCGAGAACATGTCGCCGGCGGTGGCGCTGACGATGTCGACGCCGAGCGCGGCGGTGACGCCGTGCGCGCGCAGCCGGTCCGGGAGCGGCGGGCCGAAGCCCATGCGGGCCTCGACGACGGGGCAGGCGACGACGGCCGCGCCGGCCCCGGCGATCAGCGCGATCTCGTCGTCGGGGAGCGAGTTGCCGTGCGCGAAGGTGATGTTCGGGCCGAGGAGGCCGGCCGAGCGCAGGGCGGCGATCGGGCGTTCCGCGACCGGGCCGCTGGCGATGTGGGTGTAGAGGCGGAGGCCGAGCTCGGCGGCGAGCCCCCAGTACTCCTCGACGGACTCCATGGGGGAGTAGGCGGGGCCCAGGGGCGCGAGCGCCAGGGTGACCAGGTCGTCGGGGGCCGTCGCGAAGTGCTCGCGGTGGACGGCGCGGACCTGGTCCGGGGTCAGCCCCTCGCCGAACGGCGGCTGGCCGAGGGCGAGTACGGCCCGGACGCCGGCGCCGCGCAGGGCGAGGATCGCGGCCTCGGCGTGGTCCGGGGTGAACAGGATGTGCGCGTAGTCCTGGACGGTGGTGATCCCGGAGGCCAGGCACTCCAGCGCGCCGGCCAGCGTGCCGACGTGGACGTCGGAGGGGCGGTAGCGGGGTGCGATCTCGCCGAGTACGCGGGTGAGGTACCCGCCGAGGTCGGAGTCGTCGGCGGCGACGCCGCGCAGCGCGGCCTGCCAGACGTGGCGGTGGGCGTCGACGAAGCCGGGGAGCACGATCAGCTCGCGGCCGTCGATGACCGTGGCCTCGCGCGGCGTCGCGAGGCCGGGGCCGACGGCGGCGATGCGGCCGTCCTCGATCAGCAGGTCGTGGGCCGGGAGGGCGACGGCCTCGGGGTCGGTGTCGATCAGCAGGGCCGTGCGGATCAGCAGACGTTCCATGGCTGCCCGGTTTATCACGTTCCGGGGCGTGCGCGACGGAGCGTAGCCGTCGCCATACCGTGACGTGCCGGGGACCCCCGTGTGGAACGCCCGGATGGAGAATGTGCGTCACGGTGTGGCGGGGGCGTTGGGGGACGAGGGCGGGTGACGCATGAATCCGTTGGGTACCGGTGATCCGCGGACGCTGGGTGAGTACCGGTTGCTCGGACGCCTGGGCATGGGCGGGATGGGCCAGGTGTTCCTCGGCCGGACACCGGAGGGGCGGACGGTCGCGATCAAGCTGATCCACCCGCACCTGGCGCACGAACCGGAGTTCCGCCGCCGGTTCCGGCAGGAGGTCGCGGCGGCCCGGCGGGTGTCGGGCGAGTGGACGATGCCGGTGCTCGACTCGGACACCGAGGGCGAACTGCCCTGGCTGGCGACCGGCTTCGTGCCCGGCCCCGCGTTGACCCGAGTGGTGGAGGAGCTGCACGGCGCCCTGCCCGAGTTCTCCGTGTGGCGGTTGGCGGAGGGTCTGGCGAGCGCGCTGGACGCGATCCACGGCGCGGGCGTGCTGCACCGCGACCTCAAGCCGTCCAACGTGCTGCTCACTCTGGAGGGGCCGCGGGTCATCGACTTCGGGATCGCCCGCGCCGCCGACGCCAGCGTCGCCACCCGCACCGGGATCGCGGTGGGCTCGCCCGGCTACATGGCGCCCGAACAGGTGCGCGGCGAGCGGCTGACCGAGGCGAGCGACGTGTTCGGTCTCGGCGCGGTGCTGGCGTACGCCGCCACCGGGACCGGCCCGTTCGGCGACCGTGACTCGGCGGCGCACACCCTCATGCACCGGGTGATCGCCGAGCGGCCGGACCTCGGCGGGCTGACCGGGCCGTTGCGGGAGTTGGTGGAGCGCTGCCTGGACAAGGAGTCGACGCGCCGGCCGACGCCCCGCGAGGTGGCGGAGGAGGCGGCCAGGCACGTGGACCCGGACGCCGAGGAGGGCGTGTGGCTGCCGGCCGCGCTCACCGCGCGGCTCGGCAAGGAGGCTGCCGGGCTGCTCGCGCTCGGCGGTCCCGAGCTCGCGGATCCGAAGGCCGGGCCGCCGGTGCCGTCCGGCACGCCGTACAACATGCCGACGATGACGGCTTCCTCGGGGCCGCCGCCCCCGCCGCGGCAGCACACCCCACCGCCGGCCCCCGCGCCGGCGTTGCCCCTGAGCTACCCGCAGCCGCAGCCGCAGCCGCAGCCCCAGCCCGTGTCGTACACGTACGGCACGCCGGCGCCCGGCTATCCGGTGCCGGGCGGCTCGACCGGGCCGCTGCCCCTGCAGGGGATGGGCTACCCGATGGTGACCGGCGGGTACTTCGCGTACGCGCCGTTCGGCGTCGACGCCTACGGCAGGCCGCTCTCCAACAAGTCGCGGATCGCCGCCGGCCTGTTGCAGATCTTCCTGGGCAGCCTGGGCATCGGCCGTTTCTACCTGGGCCACGTCGGCATCGGGCTCGCCCAGCTGTTCACCTGCGGCGGTTGCGGGATCTGGGCGCTGGTCGACGGGATCGTGCTGCTCGCGAGCCGCAACGCCACGGACGGGCAGGGCAGGATCCTGCGGAGCTGACCGGTTCAGCTCCGCGTCAACGCGGTCGCCCCGCGCACCGCGTCGGCGAGCGGGGTGTCGCCGGTGAGGTCGAGGCGGCCGGCCGCGATCGCGTCCTCGGCGGTGAGGGAGCCGGCGGCCAGCGCCCGGCAGGTGTCGGTGTCCAGCGTGAGGCGGGCGTCGGCCCACTCGACCGGGCCGTCACGGTAGGCGAGTTGGCCGTCGGAGAGGAGCAGGTGGAAGACGCCCTCGGGCAGCCGCACCTCCATCACGCCCCGGTGCTCCGCGGCGAGCGGGCGGAGCCGGTCCATCAACGGGATGGCGAACCAGTGGGCGCGCACCGCGTCGGTGGGACGGCGCTCGTCGAGTGCCGGTCCGCCCCAGGTGGCGAGCGCACCCAGCACCGGCAGCAAGCCGCGCCCCTGCGGGGTGAGTTCGTACGCGGTGGCGGCGCCGCCCGTGGTCAGGCGGCGCCGGGTGAGCAGACCGTCGCGCTCCATGTCCCTGAGCCGGGAGGCCAGCACGTCGGTGCTGACGCCCGGCAGGTCGGCGTGCAGGTCGGTGTAGCGGCGCGGGCCGGCCAGCAACTCCCGCACGATCAGCAGGGTCCAGCGGTCACCGATGGTGTCGAGAGCCCGGGCGATGGCGCAGTACTGGTCGTAGCTTCGGCGTGGCATGGCGATCAGTGTAGGAAGTTTTGGTTGGACTTTCCAAGTCATCACTTGGTAGAACCAAGTGGACGCACACGCCACAGGGAGGTCCGGCGCCATGGAGTTCCGGCAGTCGAGCAAGCTCAGCCAGGTCCTGTACGAGATCCGCGGGCCGGTGATCGAGCACGCCAACGCCCTGGAAGAGGCGGGTCACAGCGTGCTGCGGCTCAACACGGGCAACCCGGCGCTCTTCGGCTTCGAGGCGCCCGAGGAGATCCTGCAGGACATCATCAGGACCCTCCCGAAGGCCCACGGCTACAGCGACTCCCGTGGCATCCTCCCCGCGCGCCGGGCCGTGGCCCAGCACTACCAGGAGCGCGGCATGACGGACGTCGACGTGGACGACGTCTTCCTCGGCAACGGCGTCTCCGAGCTGGTGTCCATGGCGGTGCAGGCGCTCGTCGAGGACGGTGACGAGATCCTCATCCCGGCCCCCGACTTCCCGCTGTGGACAGCCGTGACGACGCTGGCCGGCGGCAAGGCGGTGCACTACCTCTGCGACGAGTCCTCGGACTGGTACCCGGACCTGGCCGACATGGCCGCCAAGATCACGGACCGCACCCGGGCCGTCGTCATCATCAACCCCAACAACCCCACCGGGGCGGTCTATCCGCGCGAGATCGTGGAGGGCATCCTCGACCTCGCCCGCCGCCACCACCTGATGGTGTTCTCGGACGAGATCTACGACAAGATCCTCTACGACGACGCCGTCCACCACAGCGCCGCCCTGCTCGCCCCCGACCTGCTGTGCCTCACCTTCAGCGGCCTGTCCAAGGCGTACCGGGTGGCCGGCTTCCGCAGCGGCTGGGTCGTCGTCTCGGGCCCGCGCCAGCACGCGAAGAACTACCTGGAGGGCCTGACCACCCTCGCCTCCATGCGGCTGTGCGCCAACACCCCCGCGCAGCACGCCATCCAGGCCGCCCTCGGCGGCCGGCAGTCCATCGAGGACCTGGTGCTGCCCGGCGGCCGGCTACGCGAACAGCGGGACGTGGCCTGGGAGAAGCTCAACGAGATCCCCGGCGTCTCCTGCGTCAAGCCGAAGGGCGCGCTCTACGCCTTCCCCAGGATCGACCCCAAGGTGCACCCGATCGTCGACGACGAGCGGTTCGTGCTCGACCTGCTGCTCCGCGAGAAGATCCAGGTGGTCCAGGGCACCGGCTTCAACTGGCCCCGCCCTGACCACTTCCGCATCCTCACCCTGCCACACGCCGACGTCCTGGAATCCGCCATCAGCCGCATCGGCCGCTTCCTCGCGAGCTACCGACAGCCGACGGCCGGCTGACCGCCGCGCCGAGCCCGCCTGCGGCGGCAGTCGCGTCGCGGACCAGGGGCCGGCGTGTTCGCCGGAGGGCCGGTCGGGTGGGCGCGGCCTACGGGCGCCGCAGGATCGGCGTCGGCCCGCCCGCACTGGCGGCCGTGCGGCCGTGCCGCAGGTGGCGGCCGGCTGATCCGCCGGGTGAGCGGCTCCGCCCCACCCGCGCCGGCTGGCCGGCTGGGCCTCGGCCGCCGCGTTCGGCTTGCCTGCGGCGGCAGTCGCGTCGCGGACGAGGGGCCGGCGCGTTCGCTGGGGATCGGGCCGGAGGTCCGGTCGGGTGGGGGCGGCCCACGGGCGCCGCAGCGGCCGCTGGTCCTCGGCCGCGTCGGGCCCGCCCGCAGCGGCGGCCGTGCGGCCGTGCCGCAGGTGGCGGCCGGCTGATCCGCCGGGTGAGCGGCTCCGCCCCACCCGCGCCGGCTGGCCGGCTGGGCCTCGGC
>NZ_JBHXFJ010000069.1:0-40919 GCF_042722465.1 Streptomyces sp. NPDC127098 | reverse complement strand
GCTGGAAGCCGCCGGGGCGGGCCCGGAACTTCGGGGACGGTGCGCGGTTACGCGCGGGCCGTCAGAAGTCCATGCCACCGCCCATGCCGGCGTCGCCGGCGCCGGCGCCGGCCGCCGCCTTCTCCGGCTTGTCGGCGATGACGGCCTCGGTGGTGAGGAACAGCGCCGCGATGGACGCCGCGTTCTGCAGCGCGGAGCGGGTGACCTTGGCCGGGTCGATGATGCCCTCGGCCAGCAGGTCGACGTACTCGCCGGTCGCCGCGTTCAGGCCGTGGCCCGGGGTCAGGCCGCGGACCTTCTCGACCACGACGCCGCCCTCGAGGCCGGCGTTGACCGCGATCTGCTTCAGCGGGGCCTCCAGGGCCAGCTTGACGGCGGCCGCACCGGTCGCCTCGTCGCCCTCGAGCTCCAGCTTCTCGAACACCGAGGCGGCCTGCAGCAGGGCCACGCCACCACCGGCGACGATACCCTCCTCGACGGCGGCCTTGGCGTTGCGCACCGCGTCCTCGATGCGGTGCTTGCGCTCCTTGAGCTCCACCTCGGTGGCCGCGCCGGCCTTGATGACAGCGACGCCGCCGGCCAGCTTGGCGAGGCGCTCCTGGAGCTTCTCGCGGTCGTAGTCCGAGTCCGAGTTCTCGATCTCGGCGCGGATCTGGTTGACGCGGCCCTGGACCTGCTCGCTGTCACCGGCACCGTCGACGATGGTGGTCTCGTCCTTGGTGATGACCACCTTGCGGGCGCGGCCCAGCAGGTCGAGGGTGGCGTTCTCCAGCTTGAGGCCGACCTCCTCGGAGATGACCTGGCCGCCGGTGAGGATGGCGATGTCGTTCAGCATGGCCTTGCGACGGTCGCCGAAGCCCGGGGCCTTGACGGCGACGGACTTGAAGGTGCCACGGATCTTGTTGACGACCAGCGTGGACAGCGCCTCGCCCTCGACGTCCTCGGCGATGATCAGCAGCGGCTTGCCGGACTGCATGACCTTCTCCAGCAGCGGCAGCAGGTCCTTCACGCTGCCGACCTTGGAGTTGACGATGAGGATGTAGGGGTCCTCGAGCTCCGCCTCCATGCGCTCCATGTCGGTGGCGAAGTAGGCCGAGATGTAGCCCTTGTCGAAGCGCATGCCCTCGGTGAGCTCCAGCTCGAGCCCGAAGGTCTGCGACTCCTCGACGGTGATGACGCCTTCCTTGCCGACCTTGTCCATGGCCTCGGCGATCAGCTCGCCGATCTGGGTGTCGCCGGCGGAGATGGAGGCGGTGGAGGCGATCTGCTCCTTGGTCTCGACCTCCTTGGCCTGGTTGAGCAGGGCCTCGGAGACCTTCTCGACCGCGGCCTCGATGCCGCGCTTCAGCGCCATCGGGTTGGCGCCGGCGGCCACGTTGCGCAGGCCCTCGCGGACCAGCGCCTGGGCCAGCACGGTGGCGGTGGTGGTGCCGTCGCCCGCGACGTCGTCGGTCTTCTTCGCGACCTCCTTGACGAGCTCCGCGCCGATCTTCTCGTAGGAGTCCTCGAGCTCGATCTCCTTGGCGATGGAGACACCGTCGTTGGTGATGGTGGGGGCGCCCCACTTCTTCTCAAGGACGACGTTGCGGCCCTTGGGGCCGAGCGTGACCTTGACGGCGTCAGCGAGCTGGTTCATCCCGCGCTCGAGGCCGCGCCGGGCCTCCTCGTTGAACGCGATGATCTTGGCCATTGAAGGGGTCCTCCCAGGTACCGGGGTGGATTACTCCGGACCGCGCTGGCGCCCGCGACGGACGGTCCACCGACGGGCGGTTCCTTGCCCCACCTGCCGAGCGGACCTCACCGAACCGGTCCTTGCTGTCACTCTCACCCGGAGAGTGCTAACGCCATGATTAGCACTCTCCCCCCGAGAGTGCAAGCGCCCCGGAGGGGCTCCATGAGGGGTGGTGGTCGGTTGGGGGCCCTTCCCGGCGTTAGCCGGGGGAGGGTGGGCGCAAGCGCCCCGGAGGGGCGCGAACGCTCCGAGGGCCCGCGCCCGTGGTGCGGGCGCGGGCCCTCGGAGGTGAGGCCGCGGTGTACGGTCGGCGATTCAGGCGGTCACCCGGACCATGTCGGCCTGTGGCCCCTTCTGACCCTGAGAGATCTCGAACTCGACCCGCTGTCCCTCTTCCAGGGTGCGGTAGCCGTCCATCTGAATCGCGCTGTAGTGGACGAACACGTCCGCACCACCGTCTACCGCGATGAAGCCGTAGCCCTTCTCCGCGTTGAACCACTTGACGGTGCCCTGAGCCATTCCTAACTCCCCATTTTGCTGGCCCTTTCACGAGACCGCACTTCGCGGGCCCGGGTCAGACCTCTCAGACCCAACCCCCGGGCGGTGTGGGGGTGTGCGCCGGAACGCGTCGACCGCCGCTGAATGTATCTGGACGGACGCCCAGTGCAACAGGCCATTCGAGAGAGAATTCTTGGCACGACAGAACGGGCAAATGCCGTATTTTAGCTGAAAGTTGAATCAATCACCATGGCTTTATCGCCCCAACCCGACAATTCGTACGTCGATTTTCGGCACAATATTTGCGCCAGCTGTCGCGAATTCATATGCGGCTGGCATCGGCCGGGGGCGACCCGGGGCTCACTCTATCGCCACCGGGACGGCCGACCGCCCCGAGCCGGACGGGCTCGGGGCGGTCGTGGAGCGCGTGTGGAGCTGGGGATTCGCGGCGGTAAAGGCCACTTACCGGACAAACGGAGGATCAGCCTCCGGCGACGGCCGGAATGATCGACACGCCCGCGCCGTCCGGCGTCGGGGTCAGCAGCCCTTCCGTGAAGCGAACGTCGTCGTCGTTCACATAAACGTTGACGAACCGACGCAACCGGCCTTCGTCGTCCAACACCCGGGCGGCTATCCCCTGGTGGTTGCGGTCGAGGTCGGCCAGCACCTCGGCCAGCGTCTGCCCCTCGGCCGTCACCTCGGACCGGCCGCCGGTGTACGTGCGCAGGATGGTGGGGATTCGGACGGTCACGCTCATTCCAGGCCAGCCTCTCGGAAGGAGTCCAGGGTGGGACGGATGGTCGCGGTCGGGCCGGTGTCGGCGGCGACCGCGTCCAGGGTCTTGAGACCGTCGCCGGTGTTCATGACGACGGTGGTCAGCGAGGGGTCGAGGGTGCCCTCGGCCAGCAGCTTCCGCGCCACGCCGAGCGTCACGCCGCCCGCGGTCTCGGTGAAGATCCCCTCGGTCCTGGCCAGCAGCTTGATCGCCGAGACGATCTCCTCGTCCGTGACGTCGGCGACCGCGCCGCCCGTGCGGCGCGCGATGTCCAGCACGTAGGGGCCGTCCGCCGGGTTGCCGATGGCCAGCGACTTGGCGATGGTGTTCGGCTTGACCGGCCTGACCACGTCGTGGCCGGCGCGGAAGGCCTGGGAGACCGGCGAGCAGCCCTCGGCCTGGGCGCCGAAGATCCGGTACGGCTTCTCCTCGACCAGGCCGGTGGCGATCAGCTCCTTGAGCCCCTTGTCGATCTTGGTGAGCTGGGAGCCCGAGGCGATCGGGATGACCAGCTGGTCCGGCAGCTGCCAGCCGAGCTGCTCGCAGATCTCGAAGGCCAGCGTCTTGGAACCCTCCGCGTAGTAGGGGCGGAGGTTGACGTTCACGAAGCCCCAGCCCTCGCCGAGCGGGTCGCCGATGAGCTCGCTGCAGAAGCGGTTGACGTCGTCGTAGCTGCCCTCGATGGCCACCACCTGGCCGCCGTAGACGGCCGCCATGACCACCTTGCCCTGCTCCAGGTCGTGCGGGATGAAGACGCAGGAGCGCAGGCCCGCGCGGGCCGCGGCGGCGCCGACCGCGCCGGCCAGGTTGCCGGTGGAGGAGCACGAGAGGGTGGTGAAACCGAAGGCGCGCGCCGCCTCAAGCGCCTGTGCGACCACTCGGTCCTTGAAGGAGTGGGTCGGGTTTCCCGAGTCGTCCTTGACGTAGAGCGGGCCGGTCACGCCGAGCTCGGCGGCCAGCCGGTCGGCCTTCACCAGCGGGGTGAAGCCGGGGTTCAGGTTGGGCTTGCTGGCGACGTCCGCCGGCACGGGGAGCAGCGGCGCGTAGCGCCAGATGCTCTTGGGGCCGGCCTCGATGCGCCGGCGAAGGCCCTCGGGGTCGCCGCTCGGCAGGTCGTACGCGATCTCGAGCGGCCCGAAACAGGAGGCACAGGCGAAAATCGGGCTGAGCGGGAAGCGCTCGCCGCACTCCCGACAGGAGAGCGCTGCGGCGGGGCCGAGATCGACGGCTGCGGTGGGTGACGAGTCGGCTGTGGTCAGCACGGACATGGCTATGGAGGCCCTTCTCCTCATCTTCCCCGGGGCGACTCTCGCCTCAGGCCGGAATTGGCACCTTCCCCACCGGGAGCCTCGCCCGGGCGCGGTCGTCACCGACCGTCACTCCGCGTCACGAGAACCGGCGGAAGGGTTGCCGGGGCTTCAACGGGCCGTTCCCTCTGCCCCTCTGGATGAGCTCTATGCGATTGTCGGCGCGTCCCCCGATATGCGGAGGACACCTGCGCTGTTCGAGACTGTAACCGACGCCCCCCAGAATGGCCCGGGCCGTCCGATACGCGAGACACGAGGAGACACGGGAGACAGTGGGCGATCCGGGAGACAGCCGTGCACTGACGCGGGCCTGAGGCCGTCCGCGGCGACCGGGAGAAGTCGGGCCGGAAGCGGACCCACCGAGAAACATGGTCTCGGCGGATTCGGGTACGCCGGTATAGGGCAGATACGGCCAAACGATGCAATGGTGGCCAAACAAGATCTAATACGGCCGAACGCGAACAGGAGCGACATTCGTGCTGGAAGAGGCAGAGGAGTGGCTGAGCCGCCGGTCCTGGACCGCCGCTGACCGCCCGCTGCCGCGGCTGTTGAACGCGAAGCGGGCAGCAGGGGCGGCAGGGAGCATCAGCGTGGTACTCCCCGCGCTGAACGAGGAGGCGACCGTCGGTGCCATCGTGGAAGCGCTCCGGCGCGACCTGATGGAGCGCGTGCCGCTCATCGATGAACTGCTGGTGGTGGACTCCGGGTCCACCGACCGCACCTCGGAGGCCGCGGCAGCGGCGGGCGCGAAGGTAGTGCACCGCGATGAGATCCTGCCGCGGATGCCGACCGCCCCGGGCAAGGGCGAGGTGCTGTGGCGCTCGCTGATGGCGGCGAGCGGCGAGATCATCTGTTTCGTCGACGCCGACCTGCGGGAGTTCGACTCCACCTTCGTCTCGGGCATAGTCGGCCCCCTGCTCACCGACCCCGACGTGCAGCTGGTCAAGGCCATGTACGACCGGCCGCTCGGCGACAAGCCGGCCGGCGCCCACCAGGGCGGCCGGGTCACCGAGCTGGTCGCCCGACCGCTGCTCAACCTGCACTGGCCCCAGCTGGCCGGCGTGGTCCAGCCGCTGGGCGGCGAGTACGCGGCGCGCCGCTCGCTCCTCGAGCGGCTGCCGTTCCCCGTCGGCTACGGCGTGGAGCTCGGCCTGCTGATCGACACGCTGAACACGGCGGGCCTGGACGCGCTGGCCCAGGTCGACGTGGGGGTGCGCAAGCACCGCCACCAGGACGGGCAGGCGCTCGGCCGGATGGCGGCGGCGATCATGCGGACCGCCCAGTGCCGGCTGCCGGGGTCCGTGCTGCCGATGCGGCTCGACATGACCCAGTTCGACCGCGGCGAGGAGGGCGGCTTCCTGCCCCGCACCCACCTGATCAACGCGGAGGAGCGGCCGCCGATGTCCACCATCCCCGAGTACGCGGCGCGCCAGGCGGCGTAGCCCCGGAGCCGGGTCGTCGGTTATGCGGTGTCCCCCGCCCCGGCCGGGGCGGGGGACACCACGCCGTGCGGGGCGGGCGGGCGTGACGTGTCGCATGTTTCGCCCGCCCCGCGCCTGGCTAGCCTCGGAAGTGCACTCCTCGCCCTTACACCTCGACCTCCCCAGGGAGTTTCGATGACCACCGAAGTTCTGGTCGCGTCCAACCGCGGCCCGGTCAGCTACTCGGTGGGGGCCGACGGCTCCCTCACCGCGCGGCGCGGTGGCGGCGGGGTCGTGTCGGGTCTGATGGCGCTCGGCTCCCGCGCCGGCACCTGGGTCTGCGCGGCGCTCGGCGACGGCGACCGGGCCGCCGTCGACCGCTTCGGCGCCACGCTGCCGGCCGCCGACACGGACGGCCAGTCGGTCCGGATGCTGCGGATCCCGCCCGCCACCTACGACGCCGCCTACAACGGGGTGGCCAACTCGGTGCTGTGGTTCGTCCACCACCTGCTCTACCAGACGCCGCTCGAGCCCGTCTTCGACGAGGCGTTCGAGGAGCGCTGGGCCGGCTACGAGGCCTACAACACGGCCTTCGCGGAGGCGCTCGCCGAGGAGGCGGGCGAGGGCGCCGCCGTGCTGGTACAGGACTACCACCTGTCGCTGGTGCCGCGCATGTTGCGCGAGCGCCGCCCCGACCTGCGGATCGGCTTCTTCGCGCACACCCCGTGGGCGCCGCCCGAGCTGTTCCGGGTGCTGCCCGACCCGATCGCCCGCCAGGTGCTGCTCGGCGTCCTGGGTGCCGACCGGGCCGCGTTCCACACCCGACGCTGGGCGGACGCGTTCGCCGCCTGCTGTGCCGACCAACTGGGCGTCGGGCTCTCCGGCGACGTGGTGGCGCACGAGGGCGGCACCACCAGGCTCGGGGTGCACGCGCTCGGCGCCGACGCGGACTTCCTGCGGGAGCGGGCGTTCCGCCCCGACGTGGACGAGCGGCTCGCCGCGCTGCGCGCCGAGATCGGCGACCGGCGCACCATCGTGCGGGTCGACCGCACCGAGCTGTCGAAGAACATCGTGCGCGGGCTGCTGGCCTACCGGCGGCTGCTGACCGACCGGCCCGAGTGGCACGGGCGGGTCACCCACGTCGCGTTCGCCTACCCGTCCCGGCAGGACCTGGCGGTCTACCGCGAGTACACGGCCGAGGTGTCGCGGGTCGCCGAGGCGATCAACGTGGAGTTCGGCACGGCCGACTGGTCCCCGGTGCTGCTGCATGTCAAGGACGACTTCGCGCGCTCGCTCGCCGCCTACCGGCTGGCCGACGTGGCGCTGGTCAACCCCGTC
Source organism: Streptomyces sp. NPDC127098 (assembly GCF_042722465.1). Taxonomy (NCBI): domain Bacteria; kingdom Bacillati; phylum Actinomycetota; class Actinomycetes; order Kitasatosporales; family Streptomycetaceae; genus Streptomyces; species Streptomyces sp. NPDC127098. Next base: position 33,848 of record NZ_JBHXFJ010000069.1, on the reverse strand, counting down.
AGGGACGGGATGAACCTGGTGGCCAAGGAGGTCCCGGTGATCTCCGAGGAGGGCGTGGCCCTGGTGCTGTCCCGCGAGGCCGGCGCCGCGGCCGAACTCGGCGAGGACGCGCTGCTGGTCAACCCGTACGACATCGCGGGCACCGCGCAGGCCCTGCACCGGGCGCTGACCATGCCGCCCGACGAGCGGGCCAGGCGCAGCGAGCGCCTGGCCGCGGCGGCCACGGCGCTGCCCCCCACCGACTGGTTCCTCGACCAGCTGTCCGCGCTTCAGGCCTGACGGCCCGGGGACCGGCCGCCGCCGGGCTCGGCCGGCGGCACCGGACGAGGCGGCTTCGGCAGCGGCTCGGGCGGCGGCGTCGGCTCGTCGGGTCCTGGCGGCATGGGCGGTTCGGGCCCCGGCCGCGGCAGCGGCCCCGGTTCCGGCGGCGGCTTGGGCGGCGGCGGGACGGGTTCACGGTCGTGGTGCGTCACCCACCCCGGGTGCCCCCACCGGGCGGAACTAACCGCAGACCGCGCGGTCGATCATGGCGACCGTGGCCTCCGCCTGCTCCAGGAAACGCTCCTGGTCACCGAGCCGGGTGGTGAAGACGGCGGCGGCGGCCGACACCTCGCCGTCGGGCGTGACGGCGGCCTCGGACGAGGTGCCGAACGAGGTGCCGCCGTGGAACCAGACCCCGGCGTCGCAGCCCTCGGCCGGCCGCCAGGCTATGCCGAGCCCGTATCCCGCCCCGGGCGAGCCGAAGTCGGCCGGCACGGTGGTGCGCATCTGCGTCAACTGCTCGGCCGGCAGCAGCGTGCCGTCCATCAGGGCCCGCAGGAAGGTGTTCATGTCGCTCGTGGTGGAGACGATGCCGCCGTCGGCGCCGCCGCCCACGGAGAGCGTGGTGTCGGTGAGCTCCTCCTGGCCGGGGAACTGCAGATAGCCGGTGGCGGTGGGCTGCGGCACGTAGGAGGAGGTCCGCATGGTCATGGTGTGGCGCAGGTCGAGCGGCTCGATGATCCGCTCGTGCGCCTCCTGCTCCCAGGGGTGCCCGGTGGCCCGCTCGATGATCATGCCGGCCAGCACGTAGTTGGTGTTGGAGTACGCCCACCGCGTCTCGGCGCCGGGATCCCGCGCGTCCGGCAGCCAACCGGGGGCGCGCGTCATCGCCAACGCGACCTGTTCCTCCGGCGTCTGCGCCGTGAATCGTTGCGCGAGATAGTTCTCGGGCGTCAACTGGGCCGGGTCGGCGAAGAGGATGTCCGTGTAGTTGGCCAACCCGCTGGTGTGCTGCAGCAGGTTACGGAGCGTTATCCGGCTTCCGTCGTTGCCGTTGCCCGTGACGACGCCGGGCAACCACTCCTCCACGGTGTCGTCGAGGCTCAACGTGCCCTCGGCGACCAGCTGGAGGGCGACCACGGCCACAAAGGTCTTGGTGTCGCTGCCGATCCGGTAGTACGCGTCGAACGGCACGCTGCCGCCCTCCTCCAGGTCGGCGACGCCCGACCTGGCCTCCCGGTCCCGGCCGGCCGCGTCCCGCGCCTGGACCACCAGACCGCTGGCACCCGTGTCGCGCACCGCGTCGGCGTCCCGCTGCAACTGGCCGCGGCCCGCGCCGCCCACGTACTCCCCCGGCACGGCCTGCGCCCAGGCCCCCGGGCCCAGCACGCTGGCCGCGCCGATCGCCCCGATCCCCGCCACGGCCAGGGCCGCCCTGGCCCACGCCCCGTGTCCGAACCGCCTGTTGCTCCCGCTGACCCCGCTGTTCCTCTTCATGGCTCAAACGCTACGGAGCGTCAGCTCCGGGCACGATCCAGCCAGCACGTGTCCTCGGGGTAGTGCTAGCCCCCCATCGCGTCGGCCAGTTCGCCGAGGAACGCGGCGAGGCCGGCCGGGCCCGGCACGGTCAGGTCGGTCGCCTCGGCCAGCCGCGGCACCTCGGCGCTGCCGCTGCACACCCGCAGCCCGGGCACGTCCGCCGCCCGCAGCGTGGCGACCGCCTCGAAGGCCGCCAGGTCACCCAGGTCGTCGCCCGCGTACAGCACGGCGCCGGCGTTCTTCTCCCGGACCAGCGCGGTCAGCGCCGCGCCCTTGTCCATCCCCGGCGGCCGCAGTTCGAGCACCTGCCGACCCGGCTCGACGACGAGGCCACGGGAGGCCGCGACCCGGTCCATCGGCTCGCGCAGGGCGGCGAACGCGCCGTCCGGGTCCGGGGCGCGACGGGTGTGCAGGGCAAGGGCGTTGCCCTTGTCCTCCAGGTGCGCGCCGGTACGCCGGGCCCAGGCGTTGACCTCGAGACGGGCCGCCGCGATCCCGGGGTGCGGCGGCGGCACGCTGAGCTCGCCGGTCGCCGCCTCCCAGCGTTCGGCGCCGTAGGCGCCGAGCACCACGAGCCCGGCCAGCTCCGGGTGCGCCTCGAAGCCGCCGAGCCGCACGGCGACCTCGGCCGGTCGCCCGGTGACGATCGCCACCGCCGCCACCCGGCCGGCCAGCCGTGCCAGCGCCGGCACGGCGTCCGGGTGCGCCCTGGCCAGCGCCGGGTCCTCGACAATCGGCGCCAGCGTCCCGTCGAAGTCGAACGCCAACAACGCCCGCGCCGGCGCCCCTACGATCGCCCTCAGGCCGGCCCGGCCCTCATCCGTCCGCGGTTCGGGAAGGTTGCCCATGCGGCGACCATACCGGCCGGACGCGGCCGTCCTGCTCGCCCCCACGAACCGGACGTGGCCGTCCTGCTGGCCCTCCCGCGCCGCCGGACACGGCGACGCCGCCGGGCCGCCGGACACGGCGACGCCGCCGGGCCGCCGCGCCGTCGGGGCGAAGCCCGGCGCGCGCAGCGCGCACCGCGCCAGCGGAAGCGGGGCGGGTGGGCGGGGGCGATAACCCGGTCAGCGCGTGGCCCGCTGGCGGGCGCGGCGGGCGCGGAGGCGGTTGATGGTGACGGGGTCGTGGGCCAGCGCGGCGGGGTCGTCGAGGAGGGCGTTCAGCCGTTGGTAGTAGCGGGTCGGGGAGATGCCGAGCCGCTCCCTGATGGCCCGCTCCTTCGCGCCGGCGCGCGGCCAGGAGGCGCGCTCGACGGCGAGGATCGCCCGGTCGCGGGCGGACAGTCCTTCGGCGGCCTCGGCGGCCTCGTCCCGTCCTTCCCCCTCTGTCCTCACCCGGGCATTTTATGCCGGGCCTCGGACACTCGGCCCCTGGGTAGTGCGTTACCCGAGGGAACGCCGCCGCGTGTGAGGAGTCCCGATGTCCGTCACCGAACCGACCGTCACCGAGCGGGAGACAGCGACCCAGCCGGACTGCTGGCGGCGCGCCGAGCGCGACGCGCGCACCGCGTACGCCGGTGGTCTCGCCGACGCGCTGCCGCGCCCCGGCGAGCGCGTGGCCGTGACCGGCTGCGGCACCTCGTGGTTCGTCGCCCAGTCGTACGCCGCGCTGCGCGAGGCCGCCGGGCAGGGCGAGACGGACGCGTTCGCCGCCTCCGCGTTCCCCGTCGCCCGCGGCTACGACCGGGTGGTGGCCGTCACCAGGTCCGGCACCACCACCGAGGTCCTCGACCTGCTGGCGGAGTTGCGGGTGCGGCGGCCGGGCGCGCCGGTGCTCGTGCTCACCGCAGACCCGGCCTCGCCGGTGTTGCGCGCCGCCCGGCACGTCGTCGTGCTGGACTACGCGGACGAGCGGTCCGTGGTGCAGACCCGGTTCGCGACCACCGCGCTGGCGTTCCTGCGCGCCGCGCTGGCGGCGGCCGGGCCGCTGCCGCTCGGCGTGCGGTCGCTGGCCGAGGCCGCCGCCGACGCGGAGTCGGCGCTCGCCAGGCCGCTAGACGCCGCCGTGGTGGCGGCCGAGCAGTGGACGTTCCTCGGGCAGGGCTGGGGTCACGGCCTGGCGCTGGAGGCCGCGTTGAAGCTGCGCGAGGCGGCCGGCGCCTGGACGGAGGCGTATCCGGCGATGGAGTACCGGCACGGCCCGATCGCGGTCGCCGCGCCGGGCCGGGTGGTGTGGTCGCTCGGGGAGCTGCCGCCCGGTCTGGTGGACGAAGTGCGCCGCACCGGGGCGCTGTTGGTGCCGGGGGACGGGCTCGACCCGATGGCCGGTCTGGTCCGCGCCCAGCGGCTCGCGGTGGCCGTGGCGGCGGCCCGTGGCCTGGATCCCGACCGGCCGCGTCACCTCACCCGTTCCGTCGTTCTCCCGCAGCGAAGCGCGTAGTGGACTAGACCTCTCGGGGCGTCTGGGGCGAGACTTGCGCCTGTGAGCCTCCCCCAAGACGGCCGGCGAGCCGGCCAAGTCGCCGCAGAAGCCCACGACTCCTACGTGCTCGCGCTCGACGTGGGCGGCACCACCATGAAGGCCGCGCTGACCGGCCCCGACAACGTCCCCCGGTTCGAGACGCGTCGGCTGACCGGCTCGGGCGCGGGGCCCGACGACGCCGTGGCGGCGATCCTGGACTTCGCCGGCGAGTTGCGGGCGATCGGCGAGGAGCGGTTCGGCGGTCCGCCGGCCGCCGCCGGCGTCGCGCTGCCCGGCATCGTGGACGAGGCGGCCGGCGTCGCCGTCTACTCGGCCAATCTCGGCTGGCGCGACGTCCCCTTCCGCCGGCTGCTGAGTGAGCGTCTGGGCGGCGGGATCCCCGTCGCCGTCGGGCACGACCTGCGGGTCGCCGCCCTGGCCGAGGGGCGGCTCGGCGCGGGCGTCGGCGTCGACCGGTTCCTGCTGGTCGCGCTCGGCACCGGCATCGCCGCGGCGCTCTCGATCGACGGCCGGACGGAGCCCGGCGCGCACGGCAGGGCCGGGGAGCTCGGCCACGTCGTGGTGCGCCCCGGCGGCCCGCCCTGCAGCTGTGGGCAGCGCGGCTGCCTCGAGGTCGTCGCGTCGGCGGCCGCCGTGGGCCGCGCCTGGGCCGCGGCGGCCGGCGCCCCCGGGCTCGACGCGGCCGACGCCGCGCGCGCCGTGGCGGCCGGCGATCCGCGGGCCGCCGTCGTCTGGGAGCGGGCGGTCGACGCCCTCGCCGACGGGCTGCTGGCCGCCGTCAGCCTCCTCGACCCGCGCACCCTGATCGTCGGTGGCGGCCTGGCCGAGGCCGGCGAGACGCTGCTCACCCCGCTGCGCGCGGCCCTCGCGGCCCGCGCCGTCGTCCTCCACCGGCTGCCCGAGATCGTGCCGGCCGGCCTCGGCGACGCCGCCGGCTGCCTGGGCGCCGGGCTGCTCGCCTGGGACCGCGCGCTGGCGGTGGTGCCGTCGTGAGCGCGCCCACGTACGCCACGCGGACGGTGCTCGCCGGGGCGACCGTGGTGCGGCCGAGCGGCGTGGTCGAGGCCGGCCGGGTCACCGTCGAGGGCGGCAGGATCGCGGCCGGCCTGCGGGACGAGGCCGAGTCGGCCGAGGTGTTCGACCTGACCGGGCACTGGGTACTGCCCGGCTTCGTCGACCTGCACGCGCACGGCGGCGGCGGCGCCTCGTTCTCCGCCGGCAGCGCCGAGGAGGCGATGCGCGTGGTCGAGACCCACCGGGCGCACGGCACCACCACGATGGTCGCCTCGACGGTCACCGGCGAGCTCGGCGACCTCGCCGACCAGGCCGCGGCGCTGGCCGACCTGGTCGAGCAGGGCGAACTCGCCGGCGTGCACTTCGAGGGGCCCTTCATCGCCCGCAACCGCTGCGGCGCCCACCAGCCCGCGCTGCTGCGCGACCCGGACCCGTCCGACGTGCGGAAGCTGCTCGACGCCGCCCGCGGCACGGCCCGCATGGTGACGCTCGCGCCGGAGCTCCCCGGCGGGCTCGACTCGGTGCGGCTGCTGCGGGACGCCGGGGTGATCGCCGCCGTCGGCCACACCGACGCCGACTACGAGACGACCAGGTGGGCCGTCGACGCGGGCGCCACGGTCGCCACCCACCTGTTCAACGCCATGCCGCCGCTCGCCCACCGCGCGCCGGGGCCGGTGGCCGCGCTGCTCGAGGACGAGCGGATCACCGTCGAGCTCATCGACGACGGCGTCCACCTGCACCCGGCGGTCCTGCGGCTCGCCCTCACCTCGGCCGGCCCTGACCGGGTGGCGCTGATCACCGACGCGATGGGCGCGGCCGGCATGGGGGACGGCACCTACCCGCTGGGCCCGTTGACCGTGGAGGTCGTCGACGGCGTCGCCAGGCTGCGGGACGTCGGGGCGATCGCCGGCTCCGCGCTCACCCTCGACGTCGCGTTCCGGCGTGCGGTGACAGTGAACGGCGTCTCGGTGTCCGACGCCGTGCGGGCGCTTTCCGTCAACCCGGCCAGGCTGCTCGGCCTCGACCACCGGATCGGCTCGATCGAGGAGGGCAAGGACGCGGACCTGGTGGTGTTCGACGCGGACTACGCCCTGGTCGGCGTGATGCGGCGGGGCGAGTGGGTGGTGCGGCCGTGCCCGTGACGCCGTGCGCCGAGCTGCTGTCGGGCGCCTTCGCGACGGGGCGGGCGCTGCCGGCGTTCAACGTGATCACCCTGGAGCACGCGCAGGCGGTGGTGGCCGCGGCCGAGTCGGCCGGCTCGCCGGTGGTGTTACAGGTCTCGCAGAACGCGGTGGCCCACCACGGCGGCCGGCTCGCGCCGCTGGCCGCCGCGCTCACCGAGCTGGCCGCGGCCTCGCCCGCCCGCCTCGCGCTGCACCTGGACCACGTGACGGACCCGGAGTTACTGCGGGCCGCGCCGGCCGCCGGCTTCGGTTCCGTGATGTTCGACGCCTCGCGGCTGCCGTACGACGAGAACGTGAAGGCGACCGCCGAGGCGGTGCGGTTCGGGCACGCGCACGGGCTGCTCGTGGAGTCGGAGCTCGGCCGGATCGGCGGCAAGCCCGGGGAGCCCTTCGACGCGCACGCGCCGGGCGTGCGCACGGACCCGACCGAGGCGGCGGCCTATGTGGCGGCGACCGGCGTGGACGCGCTCGCGGTGGCGGTGGGCAGCACACACGCGATGACCCGCCGCACGGCGGAACTCGACCACGGCCTGATCGCCCGGCTCGCCGCCGCCTCCAGCGTGCCGCTGGTGCTGCACGGCTCCTCCGGGGTGTCCGACCCGGAGCTGCGGCGGGCGGTGGCGGCCGGCATGACCAAGATCAACATCGGCACGGCCCTCAACGTGGCGCTGACCCGCGCGGTCCGCGCCGAGCTGGCCCTGGCCCCGACGGCCGTCGACCCACGCCCCTACCTGGCCGCCGGCCGGACGGCCATGCGGGAGGCGGCCGAGCGACTGATCGACGCGCTCGGCCGGCCGGGTCCTACAGCTGCTCCTCCGAGATCAGGAACTGGTCGATGAGCACGTCGCAGGACGAGGTGCAGCTCAGCTGGATGGTGTTCTGCCCCTCCTGGAGGTCGACCAGGTTGAACGTCGACACCCAGCTGTCCGCCCACTCGTCGCTGCCCGTCGCCCAGTCCTTCAGGTCGACGCCGTCCTCCCGCGCCGTGCCGTTGACGGAGAAGGACATCGTCTGGCCGTCGCTGACCGTCGAGTAGCCCGTGTAGAAGTAGTACTGGCCGGCGTCGCCCTGGAGGTCGAAGGTCCAGGTGATGGTGGAGTTGGGCGTCACGGTGATGTAGCTGCCGTCGTCGGAGCGCGCGTTGGCCACCCCGGTCTGCAGGCCCGCGCCGCCGCCGAACTGGAGCGACGCCAGCTCGGCCACCGGCAGCTCGCCGGCGGCGTCCTCGTCCGTGGGCTCGTCGGTGGGCTCGTCGTCTGTGCCGCCCTCGCCGCCGTCGTTGGTCGAGTCGTCCGGCGGGGCGGTGGTCTCGGTGCCGTCGGCCTGGTTGTCGTCCTCGCCGTCACCGCTGAACATGATGGCCGCGCCGACGCCCAGCACCACGGCGAGCACCACCGCGATGGCACCGATCAGCAGCCCGTTGCGCCGCGGCTCGGGGGCCTGACGGCGACCGTGCCCGCCGTGGCCCACCGGCGGCACGCCGCCCGGCCGGGTCTCGGGGGCCGCGTAGCGCGTGTCCGGCTGTGGGTAGCCGTATCCGCCACGCTGCCCCTGGCCCTGACCCTGCTGACCGCCGTAGGTGCGCTGCCCGACCGGTCTGACCTGGTTGTACGAGGGCTGGCGGGGCCCGGACGGCGCCTGCGGCTGCCCGTCCTCGGGTCGATAGAGATAGGCGAACGGGTCGTCGCCCTCGCCGGGCGTTCCGCCGCCGGTGTTCCCCGCACTCATCGACTGCCGCTCCTTAGGTACCGCTGGTGTTCGGGCGCGAGCCTACCGCGTTCGGGTGACAGCACAGACCCGGAGAAACTAGCCCGCACGGCGTCGGCCCTGGGAGCGGGAGCGTTTCTCGACATACATGCGCTGGTCGGCCGATTCCAGGATCTCCTCGGTGGTCATCCCGCAGGCCGCCCAGCCGATGCCGAAGCTGGCGCCGACCCGCACCTGACGGTTCTCCCAGCGGATGGGCGGGATGATGCCGTTGCGCAGCCGGACGGCGAGGTCGGAGGCGTCGGCGGGACCGAGGCCCTCGGCGAGGACCACGAACTCGTCGCCGCCGAGCCGGGCCACGGTGTCGTTGTCCCGGACCCCGGCCTCGAGCCGGCGGGCCACCTCGACCAGCACCGCGTCGCCGCAGACGTGGCCGAACCGGTCGTTGATGGACTTGAAGCCGTCCAGGTCGCAGAAGAGCACCGCGAGCCCCTTGCCGTCGCCGCCCGGCGCCTCGGGCACCAGCACGTGCTCGTGGTGGTCGTAGGGCCGTCCCGGCGGGGTGCCGAGGCCGCCGAACACGTCGGTGGGCTCAGCCGCGCCCCGGTCGCAGATCCGGCCGCCGAGCCTGGCCCGCAGCTCGGCGCTGTTGGGCAGCCCGGTGAGCGAGTCGTGGCTGGCGCGGTGGGCCAGGGCCAGCTCATGCCGCTTGCGCTCCTCGATGTCCTCGACGTGGGTGAGCTGCACCTGCGGCCCGGCCGTGACGTCCGCCACCACCGAGTTCCGCAGCGAGACCCAGACGTAGGAGCCGTCGCGACGCTGGAGGCGCAGCTCGGCGCGGCCGCCCTCGGCGGCGGTGCGCAGCAGCACGCCGGTGTCCTCGGGGTGGACGAGGTCGGCGAAGCTGTAGCGCTGCAGCATCGCGGCGGGCCGGCCGAGCAGCCGGCACAGCGCGTCGTTGACCCGGATCAGCCGTCCCTGGCCGTCGCCGCCGACCTCGGCTATCGCCATGCCGCTCGGCGCGTACTCGAACGCCTGCCGGAAGCTCTCCTCGCTGGCGCGCAGCGCCTGCTGGTCGCGTTCGAGCCGGACGAGGGCGCGCTGCATGTTGCCGCGCAGCCGGGCGTTGCTGATGGCGATGGCGGCCTGGGAGGCGTAGAGCTGGAGCGCCTCGCAGCCCCAGGGGCCCGGGCGTTTGCCGTCGCGCGGGCGGTCGACCTCCAGGACGGCGAGCAGCTCGCCGTCGGAGGCGTACATGGGCGCGAACAGCCGGTCCATGGGGTGCCACTCGTCGGGGTAGCGGGGCGCGGGCCCGGTGGTGTGCCACTGCGGGACGTCGTCGTGGTCGAGGACCCAGCCCTCGGTGTAGGGGATGAACCGGAGCTCGCCCCAGCGCTCCCCCATGTTGAGGCGGCGCTCCCAGGACGCGCGGGAGCCGGTGCGGCCGGCCATGGCGGCCTCCGCGGAGTCGTTGCCGGCGACGGCGGCGACGAGCAGGTTGCCGTCCTCTCTGACGAGATTGACGGTCGCGAGTTCGAAGCCGAGGGCCGCGACGGCGCCGTCGGCGATGGTCTGGAGGGTGTCTGCCATGCTTCGGGCGGTGTTCAGCTGAGCGACTACCTGGTGCAACTCCCGCAGAGAGGCGAGGCGCACATAGGGCTCCGTCTCCGTTTCCATCACTCCCCCGGATGCGCGAAATGCACGTGCAGATACACAGGCCACTGAATCACAGGGAGCTGTCTGCTAGGTACACAGGGTCAGCAATTAGTCGCCTACTGTGACTCATGTCACACTGCGAAAGTGCTCGGTCGCGGGACGTAGGACGTCATGGGGAGCCGGGTGGTTCCCGGGCCCGATGCGCGTCCTCGTCCAGGGCCGTTAGCGTTTCTGCGTGTCCCCGTCATCATCCTCCGGCGCCCCACAGGTCCAGGGCCCCTCCGGCCCGTCAGTCCCGCATCCTGAAGGGGTGAGCGAGGAGGAGTTCCGCGGCGCGATGGCCCGGCTGGCGGCCGGCGTCGTGCTGCTGACGGCGCACGACGAGGAGGACGGCCCGCGCGGCGCGCCGGCCGGCATGACCGCGACGGCGTTCATGTCCGTCTCCCTCGACCCGCCGCTGGTGCTGGCCAGCGTGCGCACCGGCTCGCGGATGGACGAGGTGCTCGAGCGGCAGCCGCTGTGGGCCGCCTCGCTGCTGGCCGAGGAGCAGCGCGCCACGGCCGGCAGGTTCGCGATGAAGGGCCGGCTCAGCGACCGGCTGCTCTTCCAGGAGGTCCCGCACGTGCTGGGCGAGCGGACGGGGGCGCCCCTGCTGAAGGCGGCCCTGGCCACCGTCGAGTGCCGCACCGAACAGCGGGTCACGGCCGGCGACCACACGCTGCTGGTGGCCCGCGTGCTCACCGCCGACCTGCCGGCCGTGGAGGGCGGCCCCCTGCTCTACTACCGGGCCCGCTACCGGGGCCTCCGTTAGGGCCGCCAGCCTCCGTCAGTCCCAGCCCTTGTCGCGGCCCCGACCGCGCTTCACGTCGGACCGGTACCGCTTGTCCCGCAGCCGGCGCTCGACGACGCCGCGCGGCACCCGCCGCGCCCGGCGCTCGGGAGGCGGCGGCGCGGACGCCTCCGCCAGCAGGCCGGCGAGCCGCAGCGCCGCGGCCTCACGGTTGCGCCACTGCGAACGGTGCTCGCTGGCCCGCACCACCAGGACGCCGTCCGCCGTGAGCCGGCCGGCCAGGCGCGCCAGCGCCCGCTCCTTCCAGACGGCGGGCAGGGCCTCGGTGGCGGCCAGGTCGAAGCGCAGCTCCACCTGGCTGTCCGTGGTGTTGACGTGCTGACCGCCGGGACCCGAGGCACGCGAGAAGCGCCAGCGCAGCTCCGACTCGGGCAGGCTGACGGCACCACGTATGCGATACGGCCCCGGCATGCCTCCATGGTCCCGCGCCGGGGCGCTTCGCACATACGGGTTTTTTGCTCCCACTGTGGAACCGGGCGCCCCCCGACACCGTTGGGGTCAGTAAGAGTAACGTCATCGCAAAACGCGATCCGGACGCACCTTCTGTCCGAACCGAATGGAAACTGGGGATCTCAACATGGGTGTGAGCCTGTCCAAGGGCGGCAACGTCTCGCTGAGCAAGGAGGCTCCTGGCCTGACCGCCGTGACGGTCGGCCTGGGGTGGGACGTCCGCACCACCACCGGCGCCGACTTCGACCTGGACGCGAGCGCCCTGGCGATCAACGCGAGCGGCAAGATCGTTTCGGACCAGCACTTCATCTTCTACAACAACCTCACCACGCCCGACGGCACCATCCAGCACACCGGTGACAACCTGACCGGCCAGGGCGAGGGTGACGACGAGCAGATCAACGTGGCGCTCGCCGGGCTGCCGCCGGAGGTCGACAAGATCGTCTTCCCGGTCTCCATCCACGACGCGGACAACCGCGGTCAGAACTTCGGCCAGGTGCGGAACGCGTTCATCCGCGTGCTCAACCAGGCCGGCGGCGCGGAGATCGCCCGCTACGACCTGACCGAGGACGCCTCGACCGAGACCGCCATGATCTTCGGCGAGCTCTACCGCAACGGCGCCGAGTGGAAGTTCCGCGCCGTCGGCCAGGGCTACGCCTCCGGCCTCGCCGGCATCGCCCAGGACTTCGGCGTCAACGTCTGATCGAACCGAGGGTCACGCGACGGCGCCCCGGCCGGAAGGGCCGGGGCGCCGTCGGCGCGTTCAGAAGAGCGCGGTGTCGAGCTCGAAACCGAGCGGCTCGGGCAGGAAGAGCTTCTCGCTGAACGCCACCGACACCCGCCGGGAGTACGTGTTCCTGGCCGGCTCGCTGTGCAGCGTCGCCGTCTCCGCCTCGCGGTCCACCAGCAGGTAGTGCGGGATCCGGGCCCTGGCGTAGGCGTCCAGCTTCACGCCGCGGTCCTTGGCTCCGGTCGACTTCGAGGTGATCTCCGCGACCAGGACCACCGGGCCCGGATCGTGGTACTCGTCGAACGTGCGGAAGCTTTCCTTCGGCGCCACGACCAGGTCCGGAATGACCCGGCCGCCCGGGTCCTTGCCCCAGAGTCGCAGCCCGACGCCCGTGAACTGGCGAAGCGCACGGTCCTTTCGGTGGACGGCGATCTCCTCCAGGATCTCGGCCAGAATCGACTCGTGGTCACCATTGGCTGGGGGCGTCACGTAGATTTCCTCGTCGATCAGTTCCACGCGCCAGCCCAGCGGAGCCGCCGCGGTGAACGCCTCAAAGGCCGTTTCCGCCGATGCGGCCATGGCCTCATCGGCTGCCGTGTACGTCTCGTGCTCGGGCATCGTCATCACCACGGCGACCTCCTTCGTTACGCAGCGACACTGTCAGGGTAGGCCACGCCACAGCGAGCCACTTCGGGTCCTACCACCCGAAGGTGTGATCAACCGTGTCGACCGGGCCGTGCTACGCCTCCACCCGCACCCCCAGCTCGGCGGCCAGCCGCGGGGCCAGGTCCAGGAGTTGGGACGGGGTGATGACCGCGCCGCGGAGGCGGTCGACGCCGCGGGTGAGGTCGAGGAGGGTGGTGCCGCGCAGGTCGACGTCGCGGAGTTCGGCGGCCGAGAGGTCCGCGCCGCGCACCTCGCAGCCCTCGAAGGAGACCCGCTCAAGTCTGGCGCCGCCGAAGTCGGGTTCCACCAGGACGCAGCCCTCGAAGGCGACGTCCACCAACCCGGCCTGGCGCAGGTTCAGGTAGTCGATCTTGCCGCCGCTGATCCGCACCCTGGTCAGCGTGGCGCCGCTGAGCTGGACGCCGCCCAGCCGGGCGTCCGTGATCTCCAGGTCGCGCAGCTGCGCGTCCGCCAGCATCGTGCCCACCCCGTGCGGCGTGTCGAGCACGCCGTCCAGCAGCCGCGCGTGCCGCAGGTTCGCCTCGTTCAGCACGCAGCGCCGCAGCGCGCACTCCAGGAACGTCGCCGACTGGGCCTCGGCGCCGGTCAGGTCGAGGTCGGCGAACTCCAGCGCGTCGTAGTCGCCCTCGGGCTGGAGGTCGCCGGGCTCCACGAAGGGGCGCAGCTCGGGCAACTGGAAGTTCGGCGGCGCCGGTGGCCGGACGGCCTTCTGGGGTTTGGGCATGCCGGTCATCCTGCCGTGGAGCACTGACAGCGGTCGGGGCGGCGGTCGGGGCGGCGGCCCGGGCGGCGGTTGACCTCAAGGGCCCTTGAGGTCGCACGCTTGGGACGTCATCCGCCACCACACCACCACGGGGGAGCCCATGCACGCCGTCCGCCTGCACGCCTTCGGTCCGGCCGAGAACCTGGTGTACGAGGAGGTGCCGGACCTCGCGCCCGGCCCCGGCCAGGTCAGGATCGCCGTCGCCGCGTCCGGCGTCCACCTCGTCGACACCGTGCTGCGGCAGGGCCCGGTGCCCGACGCGCCGCACTTCCCGGTGCCCGAGCTGCCCACCGTCCCGGGGCGCGAGGTCGCCGGCACGGTGGACGCGGTCGGCGAGGGGGTGGACGCCGCCTGGCTCGGCCGGCGGGTCGCGGCGCACCTCGGGATGGTTCCCGGCGGCTACGCCACCCAGGCCGTCACCGGCGAGGAGAAGCTGCACGCGCTCCCCGACGAGCTGCCGTTCGACCGGGCCGTGGCGCTGCTCGGCACCGGCCGGATGACCATGGGCGTGCTGCGCTTCACCGAGATCGCGGCCGGCGACACCGTGCTGGTGCTCGCGGCCGCCGGTGGCATCGGCTCGCTGCTCGTCCAGTACGCCCGGCACCGGGGCGCCACCGTCGTCGGAGCGGCGGGCGGCCCCGCCAAGGTGGCCGTCGTGAAGGACCTCGGTGCCGACCTGGCCGTCGACTACGACGCGCCTGGCTGGGCGGACGAGATCCGCGCCGCCCTCGGCGACCGCCCCGTCAAGCACCTCTTCGAGGGCGTCGGCGGCGACCGCGGCCACGCCGCGCTCGCCCTGCTCGCCCCCGGCGGCACCCACGTCTGCTACGGCTACGCGGCCACGGGCACGGACGCCGCGGGCCATGTGGCGCCGAGCCCGGAGGAGCAGGCCGCGCTCGGCATCACCTCGGTGACGGCGCTGGGCCCCACCCTCTTCGCGCGGATCGGCGGCCAGGAGAACGTGCGCCTGCTGGAGGAGGAGTCGTTCGCGCAGGCGGCCTCCGGTGTCCTCGTCCCGCTGGTCCAGCGCTTCCCGCTGGCCGAGGCCGCGCGCGCCCACCGGGCGCTCGAGACCAGGGCGACGACCGGCAAGGTGGTCCTCGTCTCCCCGTGAGGCCGTCGCCGGGACGCGGGGACGCCGGGAGGCTAGGCCAGCACCACCGCCGCGCCGCCGAGCGCGCCGACGAAGTAGGCCAGCCACACGAGCGCGAGCAGCGGCGCGCCCTGCCGCTCCCTGGTGCCTCCGGTGGCCCGGACGAAGAGCGCGGCCAGCGTGCCGGTGACGACCGTCGTGGTCACGCCCGGCACGCCGGCCCGCACCGCGTAGACGCTCTGCGCGCCCATCGCGGACGCCAGGACCCCGGCGCACAGCGCGGACGGCGCCCAGGCGAGGCCGGCGGCCAGCACGAGCAGCCCGGCCTCGAAGCCGAGCAGCGCCCAGTGCGGCAGGAGGCGGGAGGCCCAGGCCGTGGCGACGCCGCCCACGCAGAAGCCGAGCAGGGAGGCCGCCGGGCCGAGGACGCCCTCGGCGGCGTGGCCGGGCAGCATGGAGTCCGCGATGCCGACGGCGAGCAGCACGCCGTTGCCGGTCTGGTTGGCGACGAAGACCTCGTCGAGCTCGATGAAGGCGGCGGCGTCGACCCCGCCGGCGACGGCGGTGAGCAGGACCATGAGCCGAGCGGGCACTCCCATGGGCCCATTTCATCGCCGGACGCGGCTTCGCACCCGGCGGACGGGGCGTCCGGCGGATCAGCCGAGGGCGGCGGCGAGGTCGGAGAGCGCGGTGAGGTCGAAGAGGTTGCGGGCCAGGACCCAGAGCGCGGCGACGCCGAGCACGGCGGCCATCCCGGCCGGTCCGAAGCGGGGCCGGTAGCGCCGGCCGCGCATCCCCTCGACCAGCCAGCGGCCGAGCAGCCAGCCGGCCAGCGGGACGCCGAGCAGCAGCAGCGCCGCGTTGTCGTGGAGGGCGCCGGTGAGGTCGCCGTGGAACAGGTCGTAGGCCATCCGGGTGCCCCCACAGGCCGGGCAGAGCAGCCCGGTGGCCCAGTTGACCGGGCAGCGGGGCAGTGGCAGGCCGCCGCCCCGGTGGGGGTCGGCGGCCCGCACGTAGCCGGCGCCGACGAGCCCGCCCGCCAGCACGGCGAGCGGGGCGGCGGCCTCCCGGCGGATGATCGCCCGCATGGTCAGGGCTTGAGGATCCGGCCCTCGGCGTCGGTCCAGTCACTCTTGACCAGCAGCATGATGCCGTCGATCAGCGCCCAGACGCCGAGGCCGCCGCAGGTGAGGAGCATGGCCACGGCCTGGCCGTAGTGGCCGGTGTACCAGCGGCCCGCGCCGACGCCGCCCAACAGGAGCTGGAGCACGCCCGCGACGATCTTGGACTTGCCGGAGTACGGGCGGCCCATCGGGTCGCGGCCGTAGGGCGCCTGGGCGTCCGGCGGGTAGGCGCCGTACGGGGCGTTGGGCGGCGGCGGGTAGCCGGCGGGCTGCTGCTGGTAGGGACCGGGCTGGCCGGGCGGCGGGAACCCGTACCCCGGCTGGCCCGGCTGGCCCGGCTGGCCCGGCTGGCCCGGCTGGCCCGGCTGGCCCGGCTGGCCGGGACCCGGCTGGCCCTGCGGCCCGCTCCCGGGAGGCCCCCACGAATACGGCTGCTGGTCGGACATATATCCCCCAAGGAGAAAAGACGATCGTATGGTCGCCCTATCATCCACGACGCCCCACGCCGGGCGTCAGCCCCCTGTCACGCTCTCCGCGCCCCGCTGGTCGACCTTCTCCACCGACAGCAGCACCAGCCGCTCCGGGTGCTGCGAAGGCGCCCGCACACCGATCGAGCCGAGCACCCGCCCCGGCAGCGTCACCCCGCCGTCCGTCCACCACGCCAGGGTGTCCATGGCGGGGCCGCGCACCTCGTCGCCCGGCGCCAGCGGCGTGACCCGGTACTCGGCCGCCGGGTCGAGCCCGGGCAGCGCGACCCGCCCGGGCGGCGACTGCACGCTCGTCGCCACCTGCGCCAGGGCGTACACCGCCCGCGACCGGTCCTCGGCCACCACGCCGTGCACCCACAGCGCCGGGTCCGGGTGGTCGCCGCGCACCACAGTGCCGCCGTGCAGCAGCGGCCGCAGCTCCTTGTAGAGCGCGATCCACTCGGCCAGCGCCGCCCGGTCGGCGTCACTGGCCTGGGTGAGGTCCCACTCCATGCCGAAGTGCCCGAACAGCGCGGTGCCGGCCCGGAAGCCCAGGGTGTGCGTCCGCCCCGTGGTGTGCGCCGCGTGCGCGCCCACGTGGCAGCCGAGCAGTTCGGGCGGCAGCAGCAGCCCGGTCCAGCGCTGGATCTGCTGCCGCTCCAGGGCGTCGATGCAGTCGCTGGTCCACACCCGGTCGGTGCGCTCCAGGATCTCCAGGTCGATCCTGCCGCCACCGGAGGAGCAGGACTCGATCTCCAACCCCGGGTGGCGCGACCGCAGTTCGTCGAGGAGCCGGTAGACGGCGAGCGTCTGGGCCCGCACCCCGGCCCGCCCGGTGGGGCTGTGCCCGGCCTCCACCAGGTCCCGGTTGTGGTCCCACTTCAGGTAGGTCAGCGCGTACTCGGAGACGATCGCGTCGAGCCGCTCCAGGATGTACGCGTACGCCGCCGGGTGCCCGAGGTCGAGCACCTGCTGGTGGCGCGACTCGGGCGGCATCCGGTCGCCGGTGGCCAGGATCCACTCCGGGTGCTCGCGGGCCAGGTCCGAGTTGGGGTTCACCATCTCCGGCTCCACCCAGAGCCCGAACTCCATGCCGAGCCCGCGGACGTGCTCGATCAGCGGGTGCAGCCCGTCCGGCCAGACCGTCTCGTCCACGTACCAGTCGCCGAGCCCCGCGTGGTCGTCACGCCGGCCCCGGAACCAGCCGTCGTCGAGCACGAACCGCTCGGTGCCGACCTCGGCGGCGAGGTCGGCGAGCCGCTTCAGCTTGCCCAGCTCGTGGTCGAAGTAGACGGCCTCCCACACGTTGAGCGTGACGGGGCGCGGCGAGCGCGGGTGCCCCGCGCGGCCGCGCAGGTAGCCGTGGAACCGCCCGGCGAGCTCGTCAAGGCCGCGCCCGTGGCTGCCGTACACCCAGGGCGAGGTGTACGACTCGCCGGCGCCGAGCACCACCTCGCCGGCCAGCAGCAGTTCGCCGCCGCCAAGCAGCCCGACGCCGTTGATGGTGCGCTCGGCCAGCGAACGGTGGTTGCCGCTCCAGGCCACGTGCAGCCCCCACACCTCGCCGGAGCGGAAGCCGAAGCCGGGCTCGCCCGCGACGTGCACGGTGACGGCGTCCGTGCCGGTGCGGCCCCTGCGGTTCTCGCGCAGGTGGGTGCCGATGGTGAACGCGTGCCGCTGCGGGCTGCGCTCCCGCAGGTGACGGCCCGTCATGTCGAGGAGCTCGGTGGCGCGCTCGGGAACCGGCAGGGTCAGCAGCACGCCGGAGAGCGAGAACGGCGCGGCGTCTCCCTCCGCCTGGTTGGTGACGGTGGCGCGCTGCCGCACCAGTCCTGAGTCGGTGAGCTCGATCTCCAGGCGCAGTTCGAGGCCGGCCACCACGTCCTCGGCGGTGACCTCCACGGACTGCCCGTCCTGTTCGAGCGAGGTGACGGCGAAGGCCGTGGAGAAGTCGGCGCCGGCCCGGTGGCCGGTGAGTCCCGGGGTCCCCTGCCAGCCGGCCGAGTGCTCGGGCAGCACGGCCAGCGGCACCACGACGTCGACGTTGTTGGTGGCTATCTGCGGCCGACCGGCCCGCACCACGGCCGCGAGCGTGCTGGGCGAGAGCTCCCCGAGGTCCTCGCCCCAGTGCACCACCCGGGGCAGCCCCGTGCCGGTGCAGTCGAGCGCCAGGCTCGTCCCCGCGGATCGGAAGTGGAGGAAGGTCCCGTCACGCATCAGTGCTGTCCCCTGTTCGATCCTGTTGAGACGTGCGCGTTTCGCGTGACCTTTCTACGGTCGCGCCCCGCGCCCGGTCAACACCGTCCGCGCGTGAAAAAGACCCTCCCGCGCACGAGGGAAGGTCTCACCGATCCGCCGCAACTCTACTCCCGGCGCCGGCCGGATCGTCCGCCGCCCGGGGCGCCACGAGCAGCGCCGCCACCAGGCAGCCGGCGGCCGCGCCGAGGGCCACGGTCAGCCCCGCCTGCTCGCTCGGCGCGACGAGCACGAGGAAGCCGAAGCCCGCGGTGCCCAGCGAACCGCCGAGCTGGCGGGCGAAGGTGAGCGCCCCCATGGTCGCGCCGATCGACTCCGGCCTGGCCCGCCCCTGGGCGAGCAGCGTGTACGCCTGGAGCGAGAGCCCGAGAGCGGCGCCGACTAGTGCCATCGCCGAGCCGGCGAGGCCAACCGCCAGCGGGCGGGGCCCGCCGTCGAGCGCCGGCAGGGCGGCGAGCCCCAGCAGGCCGACGGTTCCCGTGACGAGCGCGAGCCGCCCCCAACGGGTCAGTTGGGGGCGACGCCTGGCGAGCACCGAGAACGCGGCCGTGGCCACCAGCTGCCCGCCGGTCAACGCCAGCAGGAGCAGGCCGGTCTCGCCGACGCCCAGGCCGGTCCCCGCCGCCACGGCCAGCGGCACGAAGGTGAACGAGCCGAAGAGCGCCGTGCCCGCGAGACCGGTCGCGGCGATGCTCCGCGCCACGCCGCGGTCGCGGAAGAGCGCGGGCGGTATCAACGGCGCGGCGGCGCGCCGCTCGACCAGCACGAACGCCGCCGCGCACCCGGCCACCAGCACGAGCACGCCACCGGCCGCCGGGCCGCCGCGCGCCAGCGACTCGACCGCCCCGAGAGCGACCACGCCGCAGCCGACCACGGCCACCAGCACCGCGCCGGTCACGTCGAACGACCGGACCGGGTCGCTCTCCGGCACCGGCGCCCTGCCCGGCAGGCCGGCCGAGGCGAGCAGCGCGGCCACCGCGCACAGCGGCAGGTTCAGCAGGAAGATCCAGCGCCAGCCGGGGCCGGCCGCCAGCAGCCCGCCCAACGGCGGCCCGGCGAGCGCGGAGAGCGCGAAGACGCCGGTCAGGTACGACTGGCGGCGCACCAACTCCTCGCGGTCGAACATCCGGGCGAGGGCGCTCACCGCGGTGACCACGAGACCGCCGCCGCCGAGCCCCTGGACGACCCGGGCGGCGATCAGCGCGGGCACGGTCGGCGCCAGCGCGCAGGCCAGCGAGCCGGCGGCGAAGATCGCCAGCGCGCCCCGGAAGACGGCGCGTTGGCCGAGCAGGTCGCCGAGCCGCCCGAGCACGGGCGTGGCGACGGTGACGGCGAGCAGGTAGCCGGCGGTGACGCCGGCGACCGCCCCACCGGCTTCCAGGTCGGTGACGACGCGCGGCAGCGCGGCGACGACGACGGTGGTGTCGAGCTGGGCCATGAGCATGCCGAGCAGCAGGGCCGCGAAGGCAGGCCGGGTAGACGTGTGCATTTCGCACACGTTAGACTGCTTGCGAATCGCACACAACTCCCGATCCGGAGCGACCGATGACCGCCACCGAACCCGCCGCCGACCCAGGGGACCCGTCCCGCGCCGACCTCGCCGGCGCCGGCCCCGCCCTCTTCCGGCTCGTCCGCTTCTGGTCCCGCCGCTGGGCGACGGCCTCCGCCGGGCCGGGGACCGGGGACATGCCGCTGGTCCAGGACATCCTGGTGTTGGAGGCGGTCGACGCCGCCGCCCGCCGCGGCGAGGTGTCCGTCACCGACGTCGCCCACCAGCTCGGCCTCGACCGCTCGGGCGCCAGCCGCCTGGTCGGCGCGGCCGTCGACCACGGCCACCTCACCCGCACCCCCTCGGCGCACGACGCCCGCCGCGCCACCCTGGCCTTCACCCCCGCCGGCGCCGACGTCCTCACCGCCGCCCACGCCTTCCAGGAGGAGGTCTTCGCCCGCCTCACCGCCTCCTGGGAACCGGCCGAGGCCGCCGCCCTCGCCCGCGCCCTCCGCCGCCTCGCCGACGAGACCGACGCGACCGGCACGACGGAAGCCCTCTGACACCCCGCCGCCCCGACGCCGGGAAGGGCCGACTCACCGGACCGCGGACGATCGCTGCACGACCGGCGCTTTCCGGCCACACCGGGCGTATCGTCTGGGCACCCCTCCCCGGGCCCCGGGCCCTCCCCATGCCCGTGGCCCGGGAGCGCGCGGGCTCGTGGGGTGCCCCGCGCGCCGGCCCCGGTCCTGCTGTCCGCTCCGGCCCGGGGCCGGCCCGTCCGCCGGATTCCCGCGCGGGGAGCGCACCCGGCCGGTAACGTTCGGTGCGGGAGCGGTGCGCGCACGTGCGGAGGATCCGATGGATGAAGCGGTGGACGAGTGCCCGGGACCGCACCGGCAGTGCCAGGCGTGCACCGGCTCGCGGATCGAGGTCAGGGAGACGCTGTACGTCTCCGGCGACGGCCGCGGCCAGGGGGTGGCCGCGCCGCACCGCTGCTGGCACTGCGAGGGCCGCGGCTTCCACTGCGCCGCCGGTGAGCGCTGCCACCCGGGACACGAGTAGCCGGGTCACTGAGAGCCGCCTGTCGGACTCGAACCGACGACCTGCTGTTTACAAGACAGCTGCTCTGGCCAACTGAGCTAAGGCGGCACGGCCCTTGCGGGCCCGACCAGCCTACACGGGGCCCGGATCCGGCACCGCGAGCCCGAGGGCTCGGCGGTCACCCAGGGCGACGAGTACGAGCACCTGTGTTGACATCGGTTTCTCTGGTTCCCGGGTACTGACAGAACGCGTTGTTTCGAGTTAGGTTTCCGGCAGTCGTCCATTTACATATGGGCGTAACACCTTCCTACTCGGATCGTCCGGCACGTTCCTGCCGGTAGAAGGAGACAAGAGGACATGGCAACCGTCACGTACGACAAGGCCACCCGTATCTACCCGGGCGGCGACAAGCCCGCTGTCGACCAGCTGGACATCCAGATCGCGGACGGTGAGTTCCTCGTCCTCGTCGGCCCCTCCGGTTGTGGCAAGTCCACCTCGCTGCGCATGCTCGCCGGGCTCGAGGACGTCAACGGAGGGTCGATCCACATCGGTGACCGCGACGTCACCCACCTCCCCCCGAAGGACCGGGACATCGCCATGGTGTTCCAGAACTACGCCCTCTACCCGCACATGACCGTCGCGCAGAACATGGGCTTCGCGCTCAAGATCGCCGGCGTCAACAAGACGGACATCCGCAAGAAGGTCGAGGAGGCCGCCAAGATCCTCGACCTCACCGAGTACCTGGACCGCAAGCCGAAGGCACTCTCCGGTGGTCAGCGGCAGCGTGTCGCGATGGGTCGCGCCATCGTCCGTGAGCCCCAGGTCTTCCTGATGGACGAGCCGCTGTCCAACCTGGACGCCAAGCTCCGTGTCCAGACCCGCACCCAGATCGCCGGCCTGCAGCGCCGGCTCGGGGTCACCACGGTCTACGTGACCCACGACCAGGTCGAGGCCATGACCATGGGCGACCGGGTGGCGGTGCTGAAGGACGGTCTGCTCCAGCAGATCGACTCCCCGCGCAACATGTACGACAAGCCCGCCAACCTCTTCGTCGCCGGCTTCATCGGCTCCCCGGCCATGAACCTGGTCGAGGTCCCGATCACCGACGGCGGCGTCCGGTTCGGCAACAGCGTGGTGCCGGTCGAGCGCGCCGCGCTGAGCGAGGCGCAGAACAAGGGCGACACCCACGTGGTGGTCGGCTGCCGCCCCGAGCACTTCGCCGTCATCAACGGTGAGGGCTCGGCCGAGGGCGCGGCCCTCGCGAAGGCGGACGAGAAGGCCGAGGCGGGCCTCGCGGTCACGGTGAACGTGGTCGAGGAGACCGGCGCCGACGCCTACGTCTACGGCTCGGCCGACATCGGTGGCGAGACCAAGGACCTGGTCATCCGCGTCGACAGCCGCGACGTGCCGCACAAGGGCGAGAAGATCAACGTCGTTCCCAAGCCGGGCGAGACCCACGTCTTCGCCGCCGGCTCCGGCGAGCGGCTCAGCGACTGACGGTCGCCCCGAGGTCCCGTGAGGGCCGTGTTTCCCCACACGTTGCGTAAACACGGCCCTTTGCGCGTCAACGCAGGTCGACGCGGGATTCGAAATCCACTGAACCCCGTCACCCGTGAGAGTGGCGAAATGTCACCAAAACACTACTCCTCGCTACGATCTACACGCCCTCACGCGTTTGAACCAGCTCACGCTTCATCAGCTTCGTTTCGCGAGGAAGACCACCAGTGAATCAGGCACTCCGTCACATCGGCAGAACGCTCGCCATCGCCCTCCCGGTCATCCTGGTGCTGTCCGGGACACTCGCCGTCTCCCGCGTGGCCTGGGTCGCGCCCTCGGACGACCAGGTGCTGACGGCCGCCGCGGAGCACCAGCCGCAGGCACCCGAGGCGGCGCTCACCGACCGGCTGCTGCTGACGCTCCGCCAGGAGGACCCGAGCGCCGCGCTCACCGCCCTCCAGGAGGCCGTCACGCGCGACCCGTCCCTCGCCCCGCACTGCGCGGAGATCGCCAGGACGCTCGGCGAGGCCGCGGTCGACAAGTACGGATCGACGCGGCGCGCGCAGCAGCACTCCCGCCCCGTCTGCGACACCTCCTTCGCGGCGGGCGTCGCGGCGGCCGGCTGAGCGGGCCGGCCGAGCGGAAACGCGGGCGGGCGACGCGCAACCCGCCATCGCCCGCCCGCGTTTCCACCTGACCGCATAGGCTGCCCGCATGAACCACGTCCACGTACCAGCCGGCACCCCGCTGCCCACCCAGGCGATGATCCTGGCCGGCGGCAAGGGCTCGCGGCTCCGCCCGTACACCGACGACCGCCCCAAGACCATGGTGGAGATCCCGGGCACCGGCACCCCGATCATCGGCCACCAGCTCGCCTGGCTGGCCGAGGAGGGCGTCACGGACGTGGTCATCTCCAGCGGGCACCTGGCCGAGGTGCTCCAGGAGTGGCTGGACACCACCGACCTGCCGGTCAAGGTCACCACCGTGGTGGAGCCGGAGCCGCTCGGCCGCGGCGGCGGCCTCAAGTACGCCGCCCCGGCGCTCCCCCGTCCTGACGAGCCGTGGTTCGCCACCAACAGCGACATCTGGACCCGCTTCTCGCTGCGCGAGATGGCCGCCTTCCACGCCGAGCGCGGCGCCACCGCGACGCTGGCGCTGGCCCGCCCCCGGATGCCGTGGGGCGCCGTGGAGACCAACGAGTTCGGGCAGGTCCTCGACTTCATCGAGTCCCCGCCCTCCCCCTACCTGATCAACGCCGGCGTCTACGTCTTCGGCCCCGAGTTCACCACCCTGCTGCCGGACCGCGGCGACCACGAGCGACTGACCTTCCCCCGCCTCGCCCGCGAACGCCGCCTCGCCGGCTTCACCCTCCCCCAGGGCGCGTACTGGCGGGCCATCGACACCGCGAAGGACCTCACGGAGGCGGCGCGCGAGCTGGCGGTCCCTTAGCCCTGGGATCGGTCAGGCGACGCCGTCGGTGGGACGTTCCCGCACGGCGTCGACGACGGCCCGTTCCAGCACCGTGTAGCTCGAGGTCATCGTGCCGGGCTCGATCCCGCGGGCGTCCGTGAGCTGGATCGTGCGCTGGCCGAGATACTCGTAGCTCTCCTCGTCGAAGACCCAGTCCGTCCGGTAGCCGTAGAGCTCGCTGGTGAAGGAGAGGGCGACGCCCTCCCGCCCCACGCCGTCCTCCGCCTCGGCGATCACCTCCACGCCGGGGATGCCCGCCGCCACCTCATAGAGCCCGGCGGCCAGGTCCGGGGGCAGCAGCGACTCCTTGATCACGCTGCCGATCACCTGGAAGACCGTCTCGTCGGGATCGGGGTACTCGTCCAGGTCGGGGATGCCGTAGACGACGTCACGCAAGGCGTCGGCGTCGGTCGGCAGGGTCTCCAGGAAGTCGTACAGGAGAACCTCACTCATCGAAGCGAGGGGGTCCCCGACGTTCCACTCCTCGTCCCCCGAGTAACCGGTGACGAAGGAACCCACTCCGAAGATGCCGGGCTCCGCCCCTTCCGGGCGGTAGAGGGGGGTGTGGCCACCAAAGTAGTGCGGGTCGTTGATCCAGCCGTCCGTGCCGTCCGGGGTGACCCAGAGTTCCCTCTCGTAGGGCCCCTCGTCCTCGACGACCGCGTTCTCGGGGTCCTCGGGCCAGAAGTTGGGCATCAGTTCGGTCTGGACCGCGCTGCGGACATAGATGTACTGGTCGTCGGCCGGCCCGGGGGACGGCACGGCGGCCGCGGCCTGGACGATCCGGGCGACGGTGGGCGACAGCCCTTCGACACGGTCGGATCCGGACTCCACAGGCGCGCCGGGCGGCGCGTCACCCCCGAGTTGGGTGGCTGTGACCACCCCCGCCGCCACGGCCACGGCCAGGGGGATCGCGATCCAGGTCGGCGGGCGGTGGCGGCGCCGCCCGGCCGGCGCGGATGCCGAGCGTTCGATCTCCCGCATCAGATGCTCCTCGAGCACCCGGCGGCGGTCGGACGGCAGGACCGGCTCGCCGGCCGGCGGAAGCAGCGCTGCCAGTTCCTGACGGTCCAGGGGCGGTCGGCTCATCGGCTCATCTCCTCATTCGACCTGATCGCTGAAACCAGGCGGTCGCCCTCTTGTTGTCCGCCGCCCGTCGAGGGTTCTCCGGCGAGCTCCCGGTCGACGAGACCGCGCAGCCGCCTCCTGGCGCGGAAGAGACGGGAGCGCACGGTGCCCACGCGAACGCCCAACGCCTCGGCCGTCTCGACCTGGCTGAGGCCAGACCAGACGACCAGCATGAACGTCTCCCGGTCCGTCTTGGACAGCCGGTCCAGGGCGGCCCGCGCCGCGGCCAGGCGCCGGGCGTCCGCCAGGCGGCCGACCACCTCGTCCGCGAAGTCGGGGACGGTGTCCGCGACCGGCAGCCGCGCCATGGCGCGCTCGTGCCTGCGCTTGGCGCGCGTCGCGTTGCGCAGGACGTTCACCGCGATCCCCATCAGCCAGGGGCGTGGCGTCTCCCCCTCGTCGCGCAGTCTGGCGCGCAGCCGCCAGGCTTCGAGGAACGTCAGCGAGACGACGTCCTCGGCGAGGCTCGGATCGCCCGTCGCGCGGGCCGCGTATCCGTAGACGAGGCCCGCGTGCGCCCTGAACAGCTCGCGGAACGCCTCGGGATCGCCGGCCCGCACGCGGGCGTGCATCGTATGGTCCACTCCGGGTGTTGTCCGGTCACGGTCACGGGTTCCCGTGAGGCCGGTCACACCCTACGACCTAACCGAGTACTCCTCCGACGTCACCTAACCGAGCAGCCCGCCGATGGGGCCGAGGCTGCTCTGCTCACCCCCGCTCTCCGCGGGCGGATCCTGCTGCGCGGGCTCGCCGCCCCCCGAGTCGCCGGCGTCGGGCGCGGGAGCGGCCGGCGCGGAGTCCTCCGGGGAGTAGTTCTGCTGCGGCGGGGCGGACTGCTGCGGCACCGGCACGGTCTGCTCGGTCGGCGGGGCCTGCTCCTCCGCGCCGGGGCCGGTGCTCTCGGCGCCCTCGGACGCCCCGGCGCTCGGGCCGCTGGACGCCTCGTCGCCCGGTTCGTCCTCCGCCGGCGACTCGTCGCCCTCGGCGGCGCCGGAACCCTCCGTCGGACCGGCCGAGGACTCCGCCTCCTCGCCGGCCTCCGCCTCGTCCTCCGGCAGCCGCTGGCCCGGCAGGTGGTTGCGCGGCGGCTCGCCCGGCTCCGGGACGGTGGCGAACTGCGCGGAGCGCACCGCGCTGCCCAGCATCGAGCCGATCAGCAGCGCGAGGCCCACCAGCAGCGTGGCCAGCATCGCGCCCCGGCGCAACACCCGGCGCCGCAGCTCGGCCAGCGGGGCGCGCGGCCCCAGGGTGCGCCACGCCTCGGTGGCCAGCCGGAAGTCGAGCGAGTGGACCGGGGCGCCGGCGATGATCAGCGGCGTCCAGGCGGCGAACAGGATGGCGTCCGGGGTGTCGTAGGCCGGCCCGTTCTGCCAGCTGACGGTGAGCAGCAGGGCGAGCGAGAGCAGCGCCCCGAGGGCCGCCGCGAAGCGCTGCCAGAGGCCGAAGACGGTGAGCACGCCCACGATGATCTGCACGAAGGCGACGGTGAGCCCGGCCCCCACCGGGTGGGCAAGCGCCCAGCTGTGCAGCGGCGCGGCCAGCGCCCACGGCTCGAGCGAGTCGAGCCAGGCGTAGAGCGAGCCACGTAGGCCGCCGTCGAAGTAGACGGGGTCGGTGAGCTTGCCCATGCCGGCGTAGATGGCGACGAAGCCGAGCAGCACCCGCAGCGGGAGCAGCACCAGGCCGAGGCTCAGCCGGCTGGCGCGGTGGCCCGGCTGGTACGCCTGCCGGCCGTCCGTCGGGCGTCGCCGGTCGGCGGGCGGCAGGTCCTCGACGACCGGCAGCACCTCGGTGGGCGGCGGCACGGTGCGCCCCGGCCGCTCCGGCGGCCTGGGGCCGCGCGGCGCCACGACGGGGGTGACGCGCGGGAGCACCTGGGTGGCGATGTCGCCGTGACCGGCCTCGCGCACCGCCTGCAGCAGGCCGCTGGCACCCGGGTCCCCGGGAGCGCTGCGGCCCGACCAGACGAGGGGCCGGCGGCGGCCACCCGCCGCGACCGGCACCCGGGGCAGCGAGGCCGTGTCGCCAAGCCTGATGCGCACCGGGGGCGGGGTGGCGAGCCGCACCCGGAAACTGGCGTGGTTCACGATGACCTGTGCGGGGTCGCACGGCACCTTGACCATGCTCAGCACCGGCTCGTCCATCGAGAGGCCGCGGGGTGTTCTGGTGTCCACACTCATCTAACTGAGTGACACGGCTTAAGACACTGCCTTGACCCAGAAAGTCTGTCCGCGACCCGTCAACTCCGGGTGGACCGGGGCGTCATGCCCGGCGGCGGGCCGCCTCGTAGAGCACGATGCCGGCCGCCACGCCCGCGTTCAACGACTCGGCGCCGCCCGGCATCGGGATCCGCGCCCGGACGTCGCAGGTCTCGCCGACCAGCCGCGACAGCCCCTTGCCCTCGCTGCCCACAACGACGACCAGCGGCCCGTCGAGCGCGGCCACGTCCGCCAGCTCGGCCTCGCCGTCGGCCGCCAGGCCGACCACCGTGAGACCGGCCTTCTGGTACGCCTGGAGCGCGCGCGTCAGATTGGTGGCGCGCGCGACCGGCGTGCGCGCCGCGGTGCCGGCCGAGGTCTTCCAGGCGCCCGCCGTCATCCCGGCGGCCCTGCGCTCGGGCACCACCACGCCGTGCCCGCCGAAGGCGGCGACCGAGCGCACCACGGCACCCAGGTTGCGCGGGTCGGTGACGCCGTCGAGCGCGACGATCAGCGGCGGCCGGCCCTCGTCGTGCGCGGCCCCGAGCAGGTCGTCGGGGTGCGCGTACTCGTACGGCGGGACCTGGAGCACGACGCCCTGGTGGTGGAGCGCGCCGGTGAGCCGGTCGAGCTCGGCCTTGGACGCCTCCAGCAGGTTGACCGAACCACGCTCCATGGCCAGCTTGATCGCCTCGGTGACGCGGTCGTCGCTCTCCAGGAACTGCTGCACGTACAGCGTCTTGGCGGGCACGCCGGCGCGCAGCGCCTCGACCACCGGGTTGCGGCCGACGACCATCTCGGCCGCCCCCTTGGCGCCGCGCCGGGCGGCCGGGCGGGCGGCGTCCCGCCGGGCCCGCGCGTCGGCGGCGCGCTTCTTGACGTGGCCGGTGCGCATCTCGGCGGGCGGCGTCGGCCCCTTGCCCTTGAGGGCCTTGCGACGCTGGCCGCCGCTGCCGACCTGCATGCCCTTCTTGTTGCTGGTGCGGCGGTTGGGGCGCTGGCTGTTGCCTGGCATCTTCTGCTTCTTCTGACTCTCGTGTGGCTGGGGGCGTCACGCGGTCGACCGGATGGTCAACCGAGCTCCCAGCGCGGTCCGTTGGGGGTGTCCTCGATGACCAGGCCGGCGGCGCCGAGCTCGTCCCTGATGGCGTCGGCCGTGCCGTAGTCCTTGCGTTGGCGTGCCGCCTCGCGCTGGGCGAGGACGAGCCCGACGAGGCGGTCGACGACGCCGGCCAGCTCCTTGCCGCGGCCCTGCGCGCCGCCGCTCCACCGGGGGTCGAGCGGGTCGAGGCCCAGCACACCGAGCATCGCCCGCACCTGGCCGACGAGCGCGATCACCGACTCCTTGTCGCCCTCGGCCAGCGCCGCGTTGCCCTGCCGGACGGTGGTGTGCACGGCCGCCAGGGCCTGCGGCACGCCGAGGTCCTCGTCCATCGCGGCGGCGAAGTCCTCCGGCACGACGGCCGCGGGCGAGACCTCCCCGGTGCGCTCGACGGCCCGGTGCAGGAAGCCCTCGATCCGGCCGAACGCGGCCTCCGCCTCGGCCAGCGCCTCCTCGCTGTACTCGATCGTGGAACGGTAGTGCGGGCTGCCCAGGTAGTAGCGCAGCACGACGGGGCGCCAGCGCCTGGTCATCTCGGAGACCAGCACCGAGTTCCCCAGCGACTTGCTCATCTTCTCGCCGGCCAGCGTGACCCACGCGTTGTGCGCCCAGTAGCGGGCGAACTCGCCGCCGAAGGCGCGGGACTGGGCGATCTCGTTCTCGTGGTGCGGGAAGACGAGGTCGATCCCGCCACCGTGGATGTCGAACTCGCGGCCGAGGTACTTGTACGCCATCGCCGAGCACTCCAGGTGCCAGCCGGGACGACCGCGACCCCAGGGCGTCTCCCAGCTGGGCTCGCCCGGCTTGGCCGCCTTCCACATGGCGAAGTCGCGCGGGTCCCGCTTGCCGGTCTCGCCCTCGCCCGACGGCTGGAGCAGGTGGTCGAGATCCTGGTTGGAGAGCTGGAGGTAGCCGGGAAAGCTGCGCACGTCGAAGTAGACGTTGCCGTCGGCCGGATAGGCGTGGCCGCGGTCGATCAGCGTGCGCATCATCTCGATCATCTCGGGCACGTGGCCCGTGGCGCGCGGCTCGTAGGTCGGCGGCAGGCAGCCGAGCGCGTCGTAGGCGTCGTTGAACGCCCGCTCGTTCTCGTAACCGATGGCCCACCAGGGCCGGTTGAGCTCGGCGCTCTTGGAGATGATCTTGTCGTCGATGTCCGTGACGTTGCGGACGAAGGTCACGTCGAAACCGCGGTACTCGAACCAGCGGCGCATGATGTCGAAGCTGACCCCGGACCTGACGTGGCCGATGTGCGGGGGCGCCTGCACGGTGGCACCACACAGGTAGATCGAGACGCAGCCCTGCTGGAGCGGGGTGAAGTCACGGATCAGCCGGGTGCTGGTGTCATACAGGCGTAGGGTCACGCGTCAAGAGTAGTGGGCGGAGGGGCTCCCCCGCGCCTGTGGGGAGCGGGCGCGGGGAAGCGTTCCCGGCGGGTTCCCCGCGGCCTCAGTCGAGCCCCTGGCCGACGATCTTGCGGGCTGTGATCCGGACGACGACGCGGGGGTCGTCCTGGGCGGAGGCCGGGTTGAACTCGGCGTACGGCTTGCCCGTGTACTTCAGCGACAGTTCGTCGATCAACTCGTTGCCACCCTCCTCCGTCAGGGTCGCGGTGCCGCGGATCTCGGCGTAGCTGTAGGGCTGGTCGGCGGGCTGCACCAGCACGGTGACGCGCGGCTCGCGCCGGATGTTCAGCTCCTTGCGCCGCCCACGGGTGGTCGAGATCAACAGGTCGTCGCCGTCCCGCTTGACCCAGACCGGGGAGAGCTGCGGACTGCCGTCGGGCTGGATGGTCGCGATGGTGACGAAGACCTTTTCGTCCAGCAACGCCTTGAGGGGGGCGGAGAGCGTGACTGACACGAGTACGTCCTTTCGCTTGCGCTCGCTCGGACTCGACCGCGGGCGGAGCGGCGCCGCGGTCCCGATCGTCGAATCTCGCACAGCGGCCGGCCGCAAACCACACCCCACGCACGAAGGCGGCCTGACGGCCGAGCCTGCGACGACCGGAACCGGCGCGCGCCACGGCGCTCCGCGCGGGTTTCCCCCGCCCACCCGCCCTTCCCCGCGCTGCGCGCGGCGGCTGCGCCGCCGGGCCACGCGGCCCGTGCCGCGCGAGGCCACCCTCCCCCAGCTAACGCTGGGAGGTGCCCCCAGGGGCGGGTGGGTGGGCGCGGCACGGCCGCCAGGCCCACCGAGCGCGCGGAGCGCGCCGGTGGCCGGTCCGACGGCCAACGCGCGGCACGCAGCCCGCGGCGATACCTCCGGCTGCCGGCAGGCCAACGGCAAGCGCCCAGCGAATCGTCAGGCCGACACGACGGCCGTGGCGATCGCCGCCAGGCCCTCCGCCCGGCCGGTGAGGCCGAGGCCGTCGGTGGTGGTGCCGGAGACGGAGACGGGTGCGCCGACCGCCTCGGAGAGGACACGTTGGGCCTCGGCCCGCCGCTTGCCGATCTTCGGGCGGACGCCGACGACCTGGATCGCGACGTTGCCGATCGTGAACCCCTCGGCCCGGACGATGCGGGCCGCCTCGGTGAGCAGGGTGACGCCCGAGGCGCCGGCCCACTCGGGGCGGTCCGTGCCGAAGTGCGCGCCGAGGTCGCCGAGGCCCGCGGCCGAGAACAGCGCGTCACACGCCGCGTGCGCCGCGACGTCGCCGTCCGAGTGGCCGGCGAGGCCGAAGCCGGCGTCCGGCCAGTGCAGGCCGGCGCACCACAGTTCGCGGCCCGCCTCGAAGGCGTGGACGTCGGTGCCCACGCCGACGCGGGGCAGTCGGTCAGTAGCCATCGTTCTTCCTCCGCCGTGCGAGCACGGCCTCGGCCAGCACCAGGTCGAGGGGGCGGGTGACCTTGAACGCCTCCTCGTGGCCCGGCACCAGCACCACGGGGACGCCCATCCGCTCCACCATGCCCGCGCAGTCGGTGGCGTCCCCCTCGACGTGCTTCTGGTGGGCGGCGACCAGCGTGGCGCGGTCGAAGCCCTGCGGGGTCTGCACGGCGCGCAGCAGCGCGCGGTCCGGGGTGGCCACCACCGGTTCCGGGCCGCCGGGCGGTTCGCTGGGGGCGGCGATCTGTTTGACCGTGTCGGTGACCGGGAGCGCCGGCACCACCGCCGGCGCGCCGGCGCGCACGGCGGCCGCGACGGCGTCCACCGTGTCGACGGGCACCAAGGGGCGGGCGGCGTCGTGGACGAGGACGATCTCGATGTCGGCGGGCAGGGCGTCGAGGCCGCGCCGTACCGATTCCTGGCGGGTCTCGCCGCCCGGGACCACCAGCTGGTCGACGCCGGGCGGCGGCGGGTGCTCGTCGAGCAGGGAGCGGACGGCCTCGGCCTCGCCCGGCGGGGCGACGACCACGACCAGGGCGACGGCCCTGGCCCGGGCCATGGCGCGAACCGCGTGCACCAGCATCGGCGTGCCGCCGAGCTGGCGCAGCGCCTTGGGAGCGCCGGGGCCCAGGCGGAGGCCGCGTCCGGCGGCCGGGATGACGGCCGCTGCGGGGGCGAGCCCGGCGCGGCGGAGTGTGATGTCGGTCATGGGTGACGAGTGCAGGTTTGTTTCCAGGGCGGGGTTGGGTATGGCCTGAGCGTGCCGGGGCCACACGATCGGACCCTTCCGTGACATGCCGGTCGGCCCAGCTTCACGGGCCCGGCACGCTCCCAGGCCGCGAGGTCTCCGGAGAATCCGGATCTCCCGCGAAGGCTTCCGCGGCGGTGAGTTCGCTTGTCCGAACATGCCACAGCGCCCGCGTGGCACGGGGAATGCCTTTCGGGCGCTGCGGTGGTAGGCCGGCGACGCGAGCGGTTCGCACTCGATGCGGCCTTCTGTCGCATGTCTGTCTGTCGTGTCACCGGTGTTCGCCTATGCGGCTCGGCGCTCAGCGCCAACCGTGTCGGCGGGCCGGCGGATCAGGAGGCGAGGACCTCGTCCAGCAGGGACTCGGCCTTGTCCTCGTTCGTGGCCTCGGCGAGGGCGAGCTCGCTGACCAGGATCTGTCGCGCCTTCGCGAGCATCCGCTTCTCGCCGGCCGAGAGGCCCCGCTCACGCTCGCGGCGCCACAGGTCACGCACGACCTCGGCCACCTTGATGACGTCACCGGAGGCCAGCTTTTCGAGATTGGCCTTGTAACGGCGGGACCAGTTGGTCGGCTCCTCGGCATAAGGCGCGCGCAGCACCTCGAAGACCCGGTCCAGACCGTCCTGCCCGACCACATCGCGCACACCGACGAGCTCGGCGTTTTCCGCCGGCACACGCACCTCAAGGTCACCCTGAGCAACCTTCAGCACCAAGTAGATCTTGTCCACGCCTTTAATCGGGCGAGTTTCGATGGCCTCGATCGTCGCGGCCCCGTGATGGGGATAGACCACGGTGTCGCCAACCTTGAACGTCATGTGACAGGTACCCCTTCCGTGGCTCTCCATGCTAACACGGGAAGACGCCCCATTGAATGACGTTTTCGCAGGTCAGGCCATATCTCGGGGGTTGACAAGCGCGGCTTCGGCATGCTTCGGACGGCGCGGAACGGGAGGTATGCGCAGGTGGGAGCGGGGTTTGCGGGCCGGAGAAGTCGACCCAAGAACGCCCGGAAGAACACAAAGAACTTCCGCGGAAGCCGGAAAGCTGTCCGTTTTGTCCCGGTTGACAGAATGGCCTCGGGCATCAGTCCCGAGATCGAAGAATTGATCAACCAGTCGGCTGTTGATCACTCCGTGATCACCCTCTGATCGCCCGCCGACCCCTTGGCGGGCCAATCTCCGCGCTTTCCCCCGCGTTCCGTTCCGTGGGCCGGTTGTGGTGGGCGGAAGAGCGGTCGGTACGCTGAGGCCGATAGATCATCCTGACCGTTCGAGGAGATGCGGCCGCCGTGAGCAGCAGTCTTCGACGCGGCGTGACCGCCGCCGTCTTCACGTTCTCGATCGCCGCGCTGACCGCCGCCTGCGGTGCCGGCCAGCACGCCGGAACGAGCCAGATCAAGCCGGACAACGCCTACGCCCAGGTCGACGACATCAAGGTGCAGAACGTCAACGTCGTCATGGCCGACGACGGCTCGGGCCCGGCGGGCGTCACCGCCCGGCTGTTCAACTCCGGTTCCGAGGACCAGACGCTGGAGTCCATCAACCTGCCGGGCTCCGACGTGCGCGCCGAGCTCGTCCCGGCGGACGGCGAGAGCAGCGTGGTCGTCCCCCGCCACGGCAGCGTGGTGCTGGGCGGCGAGGGCAACCCGGAGGCGGTCATCGCCGACCCGGCGGCGGCCCAGGTCGCGCTCGGCAACGCCCAGCACCTGGTCTTCGTGCTGAGCGACACCGGCGACATCGGCCTCTACGCCCGCGTGGTGTCGCCGACGACCGCCGGCTTCGAGTACTACCGCGACTGGGCCCCCACCCCGACGGCTCCGGCCGCGCCGGACGCCACCGGAGGCGCGGACGGCGCCGGTGACGAGGAGGCGGGCACCGCCACCGAGGGCGCGGGACCGGACGCCGGCGAGGGCGTGGAGGGCGCCGAGGGGACCGCCGAAGGCACCGTGGAAGGCGCGACCGAGGGCACCGCCGAGGGCACCACGGGCGAGACCGGCACCGGCGGCGCGACCGAGGGCGACGGCACCGCCGAGGGCGCGACGGACGGCGGCACGACCGAGGGCACCGGCGGCGAGGTCGTCGAGGACGACGAGTTCGAGGACGACGTCGACCTCTGACGCGAGAGGCGGGCGGTGGGGCTTCCCC
>NZ_JBHXFJ010000068.1:0-42478 GCF_042722465.1 Streptomyces sp. NPDC127098 | reverse complement strand
GGGGTCCGCGGCTTTTGCGGGGGGGGGGGGGGCCCCCCCCCCCCCCCCCCCCCCCCCCCCCCCGGGGGGGGGGGGGGCCCCCCCCCCCCCCCCCCCCACCACTTGCTTTTTGTGGTCGTAGGTCAAGCGTAGACCCAGATGGCCGTAGACCTCCGCCTTATCTGCGGCATCTGCCTTACGCAGAGCAGCCAGAAGGCCACCCAGAGAATCGACGAGGCCTCGAATCTCCTCGCGCGTCATCCGTTCGGAGGGGCCGGCGGCGCTCTTGAGCCGTTTCAGCCTGGCCTCGGCCTGACCGCGCTCCCCCTGGACCTCGCGAATCCATGATGTGACCAGGGCCGGGTCGGCGCCTGCTTCCAAGGCAGCGCGATGCCGGGTGAGCTTGCGATTACACTCTGCTACGGCTCGCCGTAGTGCTTCGAGCTCCGTGCTGCTGTCGGGTTGCGCCTGTTCCATGGCGTCGAGGGAGTGCTCGATGCGGTCGGGGGCGAAGGCGCCAGCCAGCCAGGTGTCCAGGCGGTAGGAGAAGTCGGCCTCCCGGACGTAGACGTTGAGTGGGTGATCGATCTTGTTGGCGATCGCGTACTCGTTGGGGAAGCGGCACCGGTAGTAGGCCTCTTCGCGGACCCAGTTTCCTTGCATCCGGCGCCCACAGGAGTCGTGGAAGATCATGCCCTTATAGGCGTAGGGGTGCTGGGAACGCTTGTGGCGGCCTGTCGAGGCAGGGGTGCGGGAGGCCAAACGTCGCTGGACGCGTTCGAAGGTCTCCAGGCTGACCAGGGCCGGATGAGTGGGGTGCTCGGAGCGGACCCAGGCGTCCTTCGCGTTCCATGTCTGCTTTGTTCGGTGACCGAGGGCGACGTCTTCGACGTCGATGAGGATTTCTTCCTTGCGTTGCTTGTTCCAGACCTCGTGGCCGGTGTAGCGGGGGTTGGTCAGGATGGTGCGCACGGCGCCCTTGGACCAGGCGATGCCGTCACGGTGCCGGTTGCGCTCGCGGTCGTGGGCGGAGGGGCAGGGGATGCCGTCCGCGGTCAGGCGCTGGGCGATGGCGAAGATCCCGATGCCAGCCAAGTACTCGGTGAAGATCCGGATGACGATGGGGGCGGTCTGAGGATCGGGCTCGAGACGGTGGAGGCGTTTACCTTCGGCGGCCTTGGCGGGGTTGGGGTGCGGGCCAGCGTCGACGAGACGGTAGCCGTACGGTGGGCGTCCACCGAGGAAGCGGCCTTCGATCTTGGCCTGGGCAGCCATGGCCGCGCGCACGCGGATCTTGATTCGTGTGCGTTCGCCCTTACTCACGCCGCCGAAGACGGACATGATCAGGTCGTGCGCTTCGGATTCGGGATCGATGGGGCCGCCTACCTCGGGAACCCACAGGGGCACACCGAAGTGGACGAAGACCGGGAAGGTCAGGCCGAACTGGTTGCCGTAGAAGGCGCGTTGTGGCTCACCGATGACTACCGCGTCGAAGCCGCGGTCTGGGCGTTTGAGGGCGTCCAGGAGCGCGGCCGCTCGTGGTCGTCTCTTCCATGGAATGGAGCGGGAGTCGCCCACGTCGAAGTATTCGTCGACGATGTGCCCGTGGGAGGCGACGAGGGACTGTGCGCGGGTGAGCTGCCAGTTCCGGGAGGCAACCGGATCTTGTTGATCCTCGGTGGAGCACCGCCCCGCGAAGGCGAACGCGAGGGTCACGCTGATCTTCTCTCTTCGATATCGCTCTGCGCCGAGTCCCCCACCTCCTCGGTGAGGCGGGTGGCGCTGGTGCGGTCGACCCGTCGCAGCAGTTCGAGGAGCGCGGCGGCTGCCGGCGCGGTCAGCAAAGGCGGCTGATCCGGCACGATCACCGTCACATCCGGCTGGCCGGTCGGGATGCTGGGCGAGGTCTGCACGGGTGCCGCGGGATCGAGTGGTGCCGATGAGGGTTGTGGGGAGGGCATGTCGCCGTGCTCGGTCACCGGTGTCCCCGAAGTTCCGAGGCCAGCTCTGCTGCGGGAGCCTGCGACCGCTTTGACTGTATGAGCTGGAAAAACCGCAGGTCAAGGCGGTGTCTATGTCTCGTGCTCAGTTCTTGCGAGCTCGTGTCAAAGGCTCCCTGCGCGCGGAGGTGACGTTCGTCCGGTCGCGAGGGCGGTCCGTGGCCGATCATGGTGGGCCCTCGTTTGCGGGCGGGTGTCCGGCCGGGGCTCCACGCGTTCGGGTGATCTCCCACCGGATGCGGTCCGTGGCTGCGTACCGAGCGCTCCGTGGTCGGCTGGGCCTGTCCCAACCGTGATGAGCCGGCAGGTGGGCGACAGCTTGGAACCCTGCGGCTCGCAGACTGGCTCCCGTTTCGCCGCCCTCGTACCGCTGGCAGACGCACTGCGGGTGTGCACACCGACCCGGCCCTGGCTGTGCGGTGTGAGCCGTGTCACTGGGTGAGCTGTGGGCGTCAGGGGGGTGTTCACAGGTGCGGCACGTGGGATGCCGGGTGTATGTGATGAGACGACGGAATCCCAACGCTTTGGCGGCGCGCCACGCGGCTCCGTAGAGCTTGGAGTTGGCGTTGGGTGTGCCGTTGGTGCAGGTCCGGGTGACTTCGGCGGTACGGCCGTCGTCCAGGTGGCGGGCCAGCGGTCGGCCGACGACCGCCACCCCAACCAGGATGTCGTCAGCGGCAACGCCGAGGGCGACCTTCATGCCCTGCGGCGGTGGGTGATGGCGGTGATGGGTCGCGATGAACTGCTTGGCCTGCCGGAACGTGACCGGCACGATCTCCAGTGCCGAGTGGGCCGCACCCCTCACGGGATCACGTTCCTTCATGCTGCTGTCTCCGCGAGCTCAGTGGCGGATTCCGAGGTGGGGCGGCCAAGGAGCTCGGGGGCGTCGGCGTTCCGGAGTGCGGAGGCGTTGGCACAGGCGTGCGGTGCGCGGAAGACCCACACGTCGTGGTGGGCGGTGGCGGCGATGGGGTGACCGGTGATGCGCTGGAGGCGGGCGATGGCGGCACGCTGGGCGATGGACATCTCCACGCGCACGTCCTCGTCGTTGAGTGGGGCGACGAGGGCGACGCAGCGGGCGACGAGGGCCAGTTTTGCGGTGCGGGCTGCGGCGGTGATCTGCGCGGGACCGTTCAGCAGGTATCCCTCCCGCCGTCGCGGGCGGGCGATGACGACCACGTGTCCGTCCGGGGCGAGTAGCGGTCGGCACCGGGTCAACAGCTCGGCGAGTCGGTTGGCTCCGGTGGGGGTTCGCCGATCAGAGGGCTGGGCCGTTGTTGGCCGCTGCGGCGCGGTGGGGTGGCGCCAGGAGGTCAGGATGAGGTCGACAGCACCTGCCGCGGCGAGTTGGCCGGGAGGTGTTGTCTGGTCCAGGACCATGCCGTCGGTCGGCGGGCTCTGCCTGGCGTCGTGGTGGCGGCGGGCGGCGGTGAGGTTGGCGCGGGCGGTGTTCCACCAGCGGCGCCCGGATGCCAGACCGATGGCGTGCCGGCCGGCGCGGACGGCTTCGACGAGGGTGGTGCCGGCTCCGCAGTCGGGGTCGAGGACCGTGTCGCCGGGGCGGGTATAGGCGGCGATGGCGAAGGCCGCTATTTGAGGGCGGATACGCAGGTGATCACGGGCGGTCTCGGGGGCGTAGCCGTGTTCGGCGGGTTGCTGCGGCTGCTGGCCGGTGGGCCACACGATGGGCACGTCCTCGGGCTCAGGGCGTGCCCCGGGATCGGCAAGAGGCGGCCGGAGCGGGAAGCTGGCGTTCATCGCCGCGCCTCCCGGGGGTGGCTGAACAGCAGGACGCCGCAGTAGGCCTGCCGCGCCTGGCGACGGAGGGATGCGTTCCTGATGGCGCTGGGTGTGCCGGTGGAGACGATCACGAGGCGGTCGAGGAGGGCCAGTCCCAACTGATTCGCCAGGTGCATAAGCAAAGGTTCCGGATCAATCAATCGCCCCTGACACGGACTACTGTGTGTAATGGCAGCGAGGACGCCGGTCGGGGTCAGCAAGCGGTCCCCGGGAACGGTGTCGGCCCAGTCGGCAGCCTCAGGACCGGCGATCGTCAGGACCAGCGAGTGGCGGTCCGGTCCGCGCGGGTCTGTGTCACCGGGGTCCGGGCGGAGCCGGGTCAGGACCCGTCGGGCGACGGACTCTTCGTGGTGGCGGGGTCCGGAGTCGGACTCGGACTCTTGGCGCTGCGCGGTCCGCATGATGCTCGGGTGGGTCAGGGATGCGACCGTGCGGACCTCGGTCGGTCGACCTCGTCGGGACACGGACTGGGCGACGTCGAGCAGTCGGGAGAAGCCTTCAGCGTCGGACGTTGGTGGAGCAATGAGCTGAATGCGATCATTCGGCCGGGTGTAGAGCGTGACGATCTGCCGGATGGCTTCTCGTACCCAGCCTGGCGCCCTTCCCTCACCGTTGGTAGGGCGGTCCCCGGTGACGGTCAGAACGGACGTCGGATGGCTGCGGGAGCGGCGGCGGGCGATGCGCGGTGGTGGTGAGGTCATGGGCACGGCTCCGGTCGGGCGAGCGGTTCTAGTCCTTCGCCTATAGAGACCGGATTTGGCGCCCGTTTTGGACAACAGCCTCTCAAGATCTTTTCATCGCCGTCGTCCGCTGCCGCCCTCTCAAGGCACGTGGGCAGCCCGGGCGCCGCTGCCCCTTCCGCCCGTAAAGCTCTGGCCGTCACGTCCTTGAGCGAGCACCAGATCAGTCTCCGCCGGGGTTACTCGAGAATCCCGCACAGTTCGACTCACCGCCGGCAGGAGCGGGCCAGGCTAAAGGGCTCCTGGAGTCCCCTAGCGCGATCGCACCTGGCCAAGAAACTCTTACTGATCGCTCAAAAGGGCAGGTCAGAGGATGTCGGGCTCAACTCGTGCTGCCTTGTTGATTCTACTGTGAAGAGGGCGACCGAAATCGTAGGGCCGGGCTCCTGTAAGAGTTTCTTAATAGGTGACGGGACGGCGCTGTCTGATCTTCGTGTCTCTCGTTGTCGTCTTCTTGTCGATTTCTTGTCGCGGAGGTGGATTGCTTGGGGGCGTCGTTTTTCTTCCTCGTGTGAAGGAGGCGCCCGATGACGAGAACGAGTCAGACAGCCGCCGCACAGGTGAAGGCTGCTCGGGATCCGCTGGAGGTCGCCCGGGAGTGCTTCGCCTGGCTGGTGACTGGGCCCAAGCCGCTGTCGGTGAATGGCCGGAGGATCTCCGGCCTGCCCAACCGGTTGATTCCGCTGGATGAGTTGCGAGACCGGCTGATGCATCGCCGCTGTCCGCAGACGGCTAGGGACGCGGCGTGGGCGGAACTGGTGCGTCGCTCCCGGCGGCAGGGAGCCACCTGGACGCTGGCGTGCGTGGGGATGGCGCTGCCGGCATTGACTTCGGCCGCGGGGTGGCTTGCGGCTCGCTACCCGGATCAAGACGTCTTCGATGTCCAGGCCGAGGTGCTCACCGGCTACCTCAACGCGCTGCCCACGATCGATGTTGAGCGGCCGCAGCTGCCGGTGCGGCTGCGGTGGGCGGCCTTCCGTGCCGGGCTGGCCGCGCTGTCTGGCGCGCTGAATGCGCCGATGCCGGTTCCGCCGGGGTTTCGGTCCGCCGCGCCGCGTCCGCCGTGGGGTCACCCGGACCTGGTCCTGGGCCGGGCGGTCCGTGAGGGGGTCCTGACCCGGACCGAGGCTGATCTGATCGGCGCCACGCGTCTGGAGGATGTTGCCGTCGACCGGTGGGCGAGGGAGCACCAGTCCTCCGTGCAGTCCGCCTACAAGGCGCGCGGCCGTGCTGAGCGTCGGCTTGCTGACTACCTGGCCAAGGGCTCCGGCAGCGTGGACCCCAGCGACCCGGTCGCCGCCCACGTCGCCGACCGACTCACCCGGCGGGAGAGTCCGTCTGGCACCCGGTCACGGCCTGGCGGTCTGTCACGTTCCGTAGGCACAGCCACAGATGTCGCCGAGGGGTCCTGTGCGGGAGAAAACAAAAAAGTTCAGGGCCTGTTGTCCAAAAACGGCCCGAAATCCGGGCTCTCTATACGCGGGAGGAGAACGCCCGCGAGCCCGGAAACTCCCCCTTCTTCGGAGGTGCCGCGATGCGCCTGATACCCGGACACCGCCCCCATCGTTCCAACCCAGGCTCGGCCCGGGCGACCGCCCCGTGCCCGCCGGCCATTCGCCGCCCCGGCCAGGACGTGCAGCACAGGTGCTTGCCTGTGACCGTCACCGTCGCGGCGATCGGCATGTGCGTTTTGATCGCTTCCCCCGCGCACGCTCGTGCGTCGGCTGAGGTGCTGGCCGCGGAGGACTCCCTCGACGCCGTGTTGGACAACATCCGTAACTGGATCATGGGCATCGCCGCCGCCCTGGCCACGGTGATGCTGTCGGTCGGCGGTGTGATCCGCATGCTGGCCGGCGGTGACCCGGGCGAGATCGAACGCTCCAACCGTGCCTTCAAGGCCGCGGCATGGGGCTACGGGATCGTCGCTCTCGCGCCGCTGGTGGTGGAGATCCTCCAGGGGATCGTGGGCGGCGAGTAGCCGATGTCCGTCCGGCTGCCGCACCCCGCCTGGCCCCGCCCGGCGCGCCCTCAACGAGGAGGGGTGACCGGGCGGTGCCGGCGCCGCCCACGGCTGCCGCAGCTGCTGGGTGCGGCAGCCGTGACGCTGTTCGCTCTGTCCGGCGCAGCCCACGCCGCACCCGAGCCCGCCCCACCCGCGATGCCAGCTACCACAGCGGCGGTGGCCGCGCCGGCGGATGAGCATGATGAGCCGTCCTGCGACCCGGTCGAGGACTGGGACTGCATCCCGCAGCCGGACCCCAACCCGCCCGGCGGCGACACCCTCGAGCCGGACGACGGCGCCGACGAGGAGCTGGAGGACCTCGACGACGGCGGGCCCGGCGGGTTCGCCGGGTGGGTCTTCGACGGGATCACCTCGGCGATCAACGCGTTCTTCACCGGGCTGGCCACCGCCGCGCTCAACCCCCTGCTGGAACTGCTGGGCAACACCTTGCTGGCCACGCCCACACCCGACCAGCTGCCCCATGTGGACGCGCTGTGGTCGCGGTCCTGGCAGATCGTGCTGGCCTCCTACTCCGTGCTGGTGATGGCAGCCGGGATCATCGTCATGGGCTATCAGACCGTCCAGACCCAGTACTCCGCCCGCGAGATCGCGCCCCGGCTGATCCTCGGCTTCCTGGCCTCGGCCCTGAGTTTGTTCTTCGCGACCCGGATGATCGTCATCGCCAACGCGTTGACCGGTGCGTTCCTGGACCCCGGGATCGAGCCGGAGGCGCCCCGTGTCGTGTTGACCGATCTCATTTTGAGCTCCATGGACAGCAGCAACATGTTCATGGTCTTCCTGGCCCTGGCAGTTGCCGGATTCCTCGTCGCGGTCCTGGTCACCTACGTGGTGCGGGTCGCGCTGACCACCATCCTGCTCGCTGCCGCACCGCTGGCGCTGATGTGCCACGCCCTGCCCCAGACCGACGCCATCGCCCGCTGGTGGTGGCGCGCGTTCTCCGGCCTGTTGGCCATCCAGGTCGCCCAGTCCCTGACCCTGGTCACCGCGCTGAACGTGTTCCTCTCCAGCGACGGGTTCACGTTCCTGGGCACGACGCCCGGCACCGGGACGATCAACATGATCGTCTCCCTGGGGCTGATGTACATCCTGTTCAAGATCCCCTTCTGGATCATGGCCGCTACCCGGCTCACCAGCGGCCGCCCCTCCATGGCCGGCCGCCTCGTGCGCGTCTACCTCACGTACAAGACCTTCGGCCTGCTGCGCGGCGGCGGCGTGACCGCCACTCGCGCGGCTCACTCCGCCGGGTCTATGGCGCCCACCCGTCGTCCACCTTCGGGAGGTCCCCCGACCATGCCCGCTCGCCGCCCAGGCCCGCGACGCCCGCCCGGCCAGCCGCTGTTCCTGGCACCCAACCAGCGGCCCGCGCCCCGCCCCTTCCACACCCCCACCGCTCCCGGGCTGCCCACCTTCCAAGCACCCGGCGGACCGGCGCATCCAGGATTCCTCCGGGCCAGCACGCCGCCCGCCGGTCAGCCGACCTTCCACGGCCCTCACTCTGGAGCTCCTCGACCTCACCCCAACCGGACGAGCGCACCGCCCGGTCCGCCGGTCTTCCTCGCGCCCCAGGCCGGCCGCAGCACACCGCCCCCGCGGGGACGGCCCACGGCACCGGTTCCTGGCCGGCCGCTGTTCCAACAGTCCGGCACCCCGGCCACCTCCGGGCCGCCGAGCCATGCCCCCCGGGCACCGGCCGCGCCTACTTTCCGCTCCCCCGGCTCTCTGGGCGGAGGGAACGTTCCGCTACCGCCCCGCGGCCGGGCACCAGCCCCGACGACGTTCAGCTCCGCGCCCCCGACGCCGCGCACCCCGAAGAAGATCTAGGAGGACGCAATCGTGAGTACTCCGGTGCGGATACCGGCGGATGTCGAGCGGGAGGACACCGTGCTGGCCGGGCTGACCGCCCGCCAACTGCTGATCCTCTCCGGCGCCGGCATCCTCTTGTACGCCTTCTACACCGCTACCCGGACCGTCGTTCCGCTCGTCGTGTTCTTGGCAGCCGCGGTGCCTTTGGGCGGGGCGGCGGTGCTGTTGGCGCTCGGCCGGCGCGACGGTGTTCCCCTGGACCAGTTGCTGCGGGCCGCGGTCCGGCAGAACATCGCGCCGCGCTACCGCATCGCTGCCCCCGAGGGCATTCAGCCCGCGCCCGGGTGGCTCGCGGCCCGCGCCGTCCCCGCTGACGACCCCGAACAGGCGCCCGGGAAGGTGGCACCGGCGCCGCTGCGGCTGCCCGCCGAGGCCGTGGCTGAGACCGGGGTCATCGATCTGGGCCGGGACGGCATGGCCATCGTGGCGGTGTGCTCGACGGTGAACTTTGCCTTGCGCACCCCGGCCGAACAGGAGTCGCTGACCGCGGCGTTCGGACGCTACCTGCACTCCCTGACCGCTCCCGTCCAGATCCTGGTGCGCGCCGAACGCCTCGATGTCTCCGCCCAGATCACGGAGTTGCAGACCTACGCCCCGCATCTGCCGCATCCCGCGTTGGAGCACGCCGCCCTCGAACATGCCGAGTACCTCACGCAACTGCGGGATTCCAGCAACCTGCTGCGGCGCCAAGTCTTACTCATCGCCCGCGAACCCCTACGCACGGCAGACCCTGCCGACCCCTACACCGCCGGTCCCAAGGCAGCGCTGAGGCGCCGCGCCGGGAAGCGGCAGACCGACCCAGACGACGCGGCACGGCGGTCGGCCGAAGCCCGGCTCATGCGTCGGATCGAGGAAGCAGT
Source organism: Streptomyces sp. NPDC127098 (assembly GCF_042722465.1). Classification (NCBI taxonomy): domain Bacteria; kingdom Bacillati; phylum Actinomycetota; class Actinomycetes; order Kitasatosporales; family Streptomycetaceae; genus Streptomyces; species Streptomyces sp. NPDC127098. The sequence goes on along the minus strand of NZ_JBHXFJ010000068.1, from coordinate 33,213 downwards.
CGAGTTGCTCGGGCCGGTGGGGGTCACCGTCACGCCACTGGACGCCGGGCAGGCCACCGCTGTGTTGGCCGCCGCGTGCAACCCCGACAGCCTCATCCCGCCCTCCTCTCACCTGGCAGGCACCCACGACGTCATCACCACCGCCCCAACGGACGAGGACGACACCGCGGGGGACTCCTTCCAGACGACGCACTGGGGCGAGGACTCATGACCCGACGCCCGATGCTTCGCCCTCGTCCCGTTCCGGTGGCTCGGCAGCAGGGTGGGGAGAGTGGCGCGTTCGCCCCGGACGCGCTGGCAGTCGGCGCCCGGCACCTGGAAGTCGGCGGCGAGCACGTAGCGTCCTTCGCGGTCGTCGGGTATCCACGGGAGGTCCACCCGGGATGGCTGCAGCCGCTGCTGACCTACCCCGGCCGCATCGACGTCTCCGTGCACATCGATCCCATCGACCCGGTCACCGCCTCGAACCGCCTCAAGCGCCAGTTGGCCCGGTTCGAGTCCGGCCGCAGGTCCAACGACGAGCACGGCCGCCTGCCCGACCCCCACGTCGAAGCCGCCACCGAAGACGCCTACGACCTGAGCGCCCGCGTCGCCCGTGGTGAAGGCCGCCTGTTCCGCCTCGGCCTGTACCTGACCGTCCACGCCGCCAGCCGCGAAGAGCTCGGCGCGGAAGTCAGCGCCGTCCGGGCACTGGCCGCAAGCCTGCTTCTGGACGCCAAGCCCACCACCTACCGCTCCCTGCAGGGCTGGGTGACCTGCCTGCCGATGGGCCTGGACCTGCTATCGATGCGCCGCACCTTCGACACCCAGGCTCTGGCCGCAGCCTTCCCCTTCACCTCCCCCGACCTGCCGCCGGCCGATCCCACCTCCGTCGCCGCGCCCACCGGCGTGCTCTACGGCTACAACATCGGCTCCCAAGGACTGGTCCACTGGGACCGATTCGCCCTGGACAACCACAACAGCGTCATCCTGGGGCGCTCCGGAGCCGGCAAGTCCTACCTCGTCAAACTCGAACTCCTGCGCAGCCTGTATCGAGGGATCGAGATCTACGTCATCGACCCCGAAGACGAGTACGCCCGCCTCGCCCACGCGGTCGGCGGCACCTACGTCCACCTCGGCGCCGAAGGAGTACGGCTCAACCCGCTCGACCTGCCGATCCATGTGCGGCCCGACGGGCGCCGCACCGCCCCCCGTGACGCACTCATCAGGCGGTCGCTGTTCCTCCACACCGTCCTCGGCGTGCTGCTCGACACCGCGCTCACCCCGGGCGAGCGGGCCACCCTGGATCGAGCGATCACCGCCACCTACCAGCAGGCCGGCATCACCGCCGACCCGCGCACCTGGACCCGCCAAGCTCCCCTGCTCGCCGACCTCGCCCACACCCTCCGCCAAGCAGACGACGCCGAAGCCTCCGGGCTGGCCGCCCGACTGCACCCATACGTGGATGGCGCGTTCTCCAGCTTGTTCAGCGGCCCCACCTCAACTCAACCCGACGGCCACCTCGTTGTCTTCTCCCTGCGCGACCTGCCAGACGAACTCAAGCCCATCGGCACCCTGCTCACCCTCGACGCGGTATGGCGCCGGGTGTCCAACCCGACCATCCGCCGACCACGCCTGGTTGTCGTCGATGAAGCCTGGCTCCTCATGAAGGACCCAGCCGGCGCGGACTTCCTCTTCCGCATGGCCAAAGCGTCCCGCAAGCAATGGGCCGGGCTGACCATCGCCACCCAGGACACCGCCGATGTCCTGTCCACCGACCTGGGCAAAGCCGTTGTCGCCAACGCGGCCACGCAGATCCTGCTGCGCCAGGCATCCCAGGCCATTGACGAGATCACCGACACCTTCAACCTGAGCGACGGCGAGCGGCAGTTCCTCCTCTCAGCCGCCCAGGGCCAAGGCCTCCTCTCGGCCGGCACGCAGCGGGTGGCGTTCGAGGCCATCGCCTCACCGGCCGAGCACCAGCTGATCACGACCAACCCCGCCGAACTCGCCGCCTACGACGACGAAACAGGAGCTACCCCTGCGGCTGACGACGGCCAAGACCCGTTCATCGACCTCGGCCCCGCAGAAGACATCTCAGCGACCTGACCCCGTCATCTTCAGCACGCCGCGAGCGCTCAGCCGCGGCCTGATCGTATCCCCGCTATGTGAAGGGCGATCCTGTGTGCCTTCCGCCGAACCTCATCCACCCCCAGCCGTCGCTCGTCCAGCACGGCTGCTGACCCAGAACCGCGAGATGCGGGCGATCGGGGTCTGGAACTGGACCCTGCCCGCCTGGGCCGGCCGCCTGCCCGACGGCCGTACCTACAACACCTGCCCCTCCGCCGGAGTCTGCTCCAGCGTCTGCTACGCCCGTCACGGCACCTACACCTGGCCCCAGGTCAAGGCCAAGCATCACGCCAACCTGCAGTTCGTGCTCGACGACCTGCCGGGCTGGGAGAGCGCGATGACCACCGAGCTGGGCGCGCGCCGATTCCGCGGCACCTGGATCAGGATCCACGACTCCGGAGACTTCTTCTCCGACGCCTACCTGGCCAGCTGGCTGCGGATCATCCGCGCCCGGTGGGCGGTCAACTTCTATGCCTACACCAAGGAGATCGCGCGTTTCAGGGCCATGGTCGAGCCCGACCCGCCGGACAACTTCCTGTGGGTCTACAGCTACGGCGGTACCCAGGACAACGCCCTCGACCCGGCCAGCGACCGCGTCGCCGACGTCTTCCCCGACGAGGACGCCATCACCGCGGCAGGCTGGCATTCCCAGGAGGCGAACGATCTCCTCGCAGTCCTCGGGCCGCGCCTGGTCGGCATACCGGCCAACCGCATCCCGCACTTTCTCAAGCGCCTCGCCGGCCGCACCTTCCGCACCTGGCAGCAGGAGGTCGACGCCGAACGCGCCACCCGAGCCAAGGCCTTCGACCACCGCCGCGGGCTGCGGCTGCTACGCGGCGGCAACACCGCCGCCCACCCAACGCCCGATGGGCAGGCGGCCGATCGGCAGGACCAGGCTGCGTAGATCGCCAACTGCCGGAAGGGAGGAAGTGATGTCGCATCGTCTCACCCGCGCGCTGTCCGGGCTCCCGGCCGCCCGGGCAGAACCCGCCTCGCCATTGGAGGAATACCTGCGCGACCCGACCGGCGTCCTCGAGCACCTCGTGGATGGCGTGCGGCAGTGGGCCGCCACCTGGGGCCTCCTGGCCGGTGTCCTCACCGCCACCACCATCGCAGCGCTGACTGGGGGGTGGGTGTGGTGGCGGCGTCGGTGCCGTCAGCGCATCGCCGCTGACGCCCGACTGGTGCGCGTGTTCCCGCCTCCAGAGGTGGACGCGGACGGGGCCGCGGCGATGTGGGCCAACCTCGTCGGGCTGCTGCGTCCGGCCTGGCACAGGCACTTCACCGGACAGCCCCACGTGGTGTGGGAGTACGTCGCCGACCGAGAAACCGTCCACATCCAGCTGTGGGTCCCCGGCCTGGTTCCCCCTGGCCTGGTCGAGCGCGCCGTCGAAACGGCCTGGCCCGGCTCCCACACCCGCACCGCCCCCGCCGCCCCAGTCCCTGTCACGACACCGGACGAACACACGCTCCAAGTAGCCGCCGGCCAACTGCGGCTCGGCCGCACCGAGGCCCTGCCCATCCGCACCGACTTCGCCACCGACCCGATCCGCGCCCTGCTCGGCACGCCCGCCGGACTGGGCCAAGGTGAGCGAGCAGTGGTGCAAATCCTGGCCAGGCCGGTCGCCGGCCGACGCGTCCGCGTCGCCCGCCGCGCGGCGCGGCGCCTGCGCTCGGGGCGCTCATCGCACATAGTCAGCGGTCTGCTAGATCTGCTGCTGCCCGGCCCTCGTTCCCCGCGTTCGCGGCGACGGATGTCGGTGCAGGACCGGCAGATGGCACTGGAGACAACCGCCGAGGACCGGGCGATCGTCGCTAAGGGACGCGGCGCGAAGTACGAGACGTTGATCCGTTACGCCGTCACGTGCCCCGTTCCGGCGGCCACTGACAGGCCCGCCGGCGCGGGGGTGGCGGAGCGGTTGCGGGGCCGAGCCCATGCGCTGGCGGCAGCATTCGCCGTTTTCAGCGAGCACAACTACTACCGTCGCGCCCGGCTGCGTCGGCGCCGGACACTCCCCTGGCTGGATGAGCGGCGGCTGGACCGCGGCGATCTGCTCTCCGTCGAGGAACTCGCGGTGCTGGCGCACCTGCCGTGGGACGCGGATGTCCCACAGTTGGAGCGGGCCGGGGCCCGCGCTATCGCACCACCGCCCGGCGTTCCTGCGGGCGGGGCGGGGGTCAAGCTGATCGGGAGGGCGGATGCCGGCCGGGACCGGCCGGTGGGCCTGCGCGTGGCCGACGCCCGCCACCACCTGCACGTCCTCGGCGCCACTGGGTCCGGCAAGAGCGAGCTACTCGCTCGCATGATCCTGGACGACGCCGATGCGGGGCGGGGTGTCGTGGCCGTCGATCCCAAAGGCGACTTGATCACCGATGTGCTGGCGCGGCTGCCAGAGGACCTCGGCGAGAAGGTGGTGCTGTTCGACGCCGACAGCAACGCCCGCCCACCCGTTCTCAATCCACTGGAAGGTGCGGATGCCCCGCGCGTCGTCGACAACCTCGTCAGCATCTTCTCCCGGGTCTACGCGTCCTCCTGGGGTCCGCGGACCGATGACATCTTGCGGGCCGGCCTGCTGACCCTGCACGCGCTGCCGGGCGTCCCAAAACTGTCTGACCTACCGAAACTACTCACCATCCCCGCCTTCCGAGAACGCGCCATGGCACTGGTCGACGACGACCTCCTCAAAGGGTTCTGGACCTGGTACGAGGAGTTGTCCGACCCGGCGCGAGCCCAGATCATCGCACCGCTGATGAACAAGCTCCGCGGCTTCCTGCTGCGGCCGTTCGTCCGCGCCGCCCTGGCCGGCGGCACCTCCACCGTCGACATGGACCAGGTGCTCAACGCAGGGGGCATCTGCCTGGTCCGCATCGCACGGGACGCCCTGGGCGCGGAAACCTCCAACCTCGTCGGCTCCCTCATCGTGGCCCGCACCTGGCAGGCCACCACGGCCCGCGCCCACCTGCCCCAGAGCCAGCGGCCCGACGCCAGCCTGTACCTGGACGAGGCCCACAACTTCCTCAACCTGCCCTACCCACTTCAGGACATGCTCGCCGAGGCCCGCGGCTACCGGCTGTCCATCACTTTGGCACACCAGTACCTCCGGCAACTCCCCAAGGAACTCGAAGAGGGCATCTCCGCCAACGCCCGCACCAAGATCTTCTTCAACTCCAGCCCCGAGGACGCCCGGCTCCTGGCCCGCCACACCGTCCCCCGTCTCGCCGAGCACGACCTCGCGCACCTCGGCGCATTCACCATCGCCGTCCGGCCCGTCCTCCACGGAGCCGACGCGCCGGCATTCACCGCGGTCACCGAGAAACTCCCGCCCGCGATCCGCGGCCGCTCCCGCGCCATCCGCGCCGCCGCTCGCCGCAACGCCCAACCCCCAACCGCTACCGCCCCGCTGGGCAAGGCACCCCCGGCCAGGACCCTCGACCCACGCCGAGTCACCTGACCCCAACCGACACGGCCGTTTGCACCGGCCCGTACCGCTATCCCGATGTGAGGTTGCCCATGATCACCAACCCACCCCAGCAGCGTTCCCTGCGCGGCCACCGCCCCGCCCGGCCCACCCCGCGGCTTGCCGCCAGCGGGGCCCACCTGGCCCGCCTGGCCGGCAACCTCACCCCCCGCGACCGGTGGCTGGCCCGCATGCTCTACACCTACCGCGTCTTCACCACCCACCAGATCGTCCAACTCGCCTGGCCCACCGCCCGGGCGGCCAACCTGCGCCTGCTCCAGCTCTTCAAGTGGCGGGTCATCGACCGCTTCCAACCGTTCATCACCACCGGCTCCGCCCCCATGCACTATGTCCTCGATGTCGCCGGAGCGGCCATCCTGGCCCGCGAGGACGGCCTGGAGCCCAACGCGCTGGCCTACCGGCACGACCGCGCCATCGGCATCGCCCACTCCCTGCGCCTGGCCCACACCGTCGGCACCAACAGCCTGTTCACCAGCCTCGTCCACCGCGCCCGCCAGTCCGCCAGCACCGAACAGCTCACCGCTTGGTGGCCGGAGACGCGCTGCGCGCAGCACTTCGGCGACATCGTCCGCCCCGACGGCTACGGGCGCTGGCATGACCGCAACACCGGATCCATCGAGTGGTTCGTGGAGTACGACGCTGGCACCGAGCCACTGGCGAAACTCGCCGGGAAGCTCCTGGACTACCACCGGCTCGCGCTCACCTCCGGGATCACCACCCCGGTGCTGATCTGGCTTCCGACCGCTCGTCGAGAAGCGAATGCCCGCACCGCGCTCGCCGGCATGCAGGCCAGCCTGGAGGATCCCGCGCTCGTCCCCGTCGCCACCACCAGCGCCGACTACGTCCCCGGGAGCCAGAAGGACTTCGCTTCCGCCCGTTGGCTCCCCCTGGAATCCCGCCGCATCGCCGTCCGCCTGCCCCTGGCCGAACTCGGCCATGTCTGGACCCATCTCCCGCCCCTGCCGCACTCCTCGCACACACCCGCAGCCCAGGGCACGACAGGACTACGCCCGCCAAGCCCGCACCCGCCCACCACCTGAACTCCCCTCACCGAAACTGCGAAAGGCGGCGACCACCCCGATGTTCAAGATCACAACCGCGGTGCTGGGCGGACTGCTGCTCATCGTCGCACTAGGCACCGCCGGCGCCAGCGGCATGCTCTCCGCCCTCGCCGCACAAGGAACCAGCCCGCCCAGCCGCACCGCCATGGAAGACATCCCCGCCGAAAACTTCACCCTCTACACCGCCGCCGCCCAGACCTGCCCCGGCCTGGACTGGTCCGTTCTGGCTGCCATCGGCAAGATCGAGACCGACCACAACCGCTCTACCCTGCCCGGCGTGAGCAGCGGCGAGAACTTCGCCGGCGCCCGCGGCCCCATGCAGTTCCTCCAGCCCACCTTCGACTCCGTCGTCGCCGAACACCCACCGCCGCCGGGCGGGGCACACCCGCCCTCGCCGTACAATCTCCACGACGCCGTCTACGCAGCAGCCGCCTACCTGTGCGACTCCGGCGCCCGCGACGGCCGCGACCTCAACGCCGCGATCTTCGCCTACAACCGCGCCGACTGGTACGTCGCCGACGTCCTCGCCCAAGCCGCGCAGTACCAAAGCCCCGCCACCATCGGGGGCGACACCAACGCCGTTCCCGCCGCCCTCACGGCGATCAACTACGCCGAAGGCCAACTGGGCCTGCCCTACCTGTGGGGTGGCGACGGCCCTGCCGAGAACGAAGACGGCTTCGACTGCTCCGGCCTCACCCGCGCCGCCTACGCCGCCGCCGGCATCCAGATCCCCCGCGTCGCCCAAGACCAGTACGACGCCGGACCGCGCGTACCCGCAGGGCAACCTCTCGAGCCCGGAGACCTCGTCTTCTACGGCACGCCCGACAGGATCCATCACGTCGGTATCTACATCGGAGCCGAACAAATGATCCACGCCCCACGAACGGGAGAACTGATCCAGATCGCTCCCTATCGCTACACCGGCGACGACTACGTCGGCACGACGCGACCCGCCTTCTCACATCAGCGCGTTGTCCGGGCAGCTATCGGAGATTCCCAGCACCCCGATGACACCTCGCCAGGATAGAGGCACACTATAGGCTGTTCCCACTCTCCTCTTGCTCACGGATTCCGCCCGGCCGTCGCTGGCCCTCCCGGCCGAATGTCTCCGAGACGGCTCCTCCAGCAACCGGTCAAGAAGCCGTTGCCATGCGCTGATCCTCGCCATCACCCCGCGGATTGAGTGACGACGCGCAGCGCGATGGTGGCCAGGGCAACAACAGCCGAGACCGCCCCCAGGGAGTCCTGGGCAGGCCGGAGTGCCGCTGCCATGACCTCGAGGTCGGGAGCGGCGTCCAGAGCGACCTGGACGAGCTGCTGCACACGCTCTACCTCCTCAGCCTGGCGCTCGGTGTTGGCAATGTCGGCCACAGTGAGCTGCCGGCCCATGTACCGGGTGACGGCGGCCGTTGCATCCAGGATCCTGAGCGCGTCAACAGGGCCATGCGATGTCAGTGCGATCGCGTCCGGATGCCCATCAGGCGTGCGGAACCGGTCGACGGGGCACTTGTTCGCGGTAACCAGCAACAGCACCGCAGATAGGTCGAGCAGTCCCGCCGACCCGTAACGGGCACGCAGCGCCTTGACCGTGGTCATGGCGGCGGGCATGTCGTCGAGGTGGACGCAGCTGTGAACGTAAGCATCACCGGCGCGGGCGATGTCGATCCAGTAGTCGGAACTGCGGGGCACAACGGTTCTCCTTTCAAAATCGATGGCCCGGGTACGTCCCGGGCCAGGAACTGCAGGCGTGTTCACCTGCTGCGTGTGTTCGTGGTGCGGCTCTGCGGCAGAGCACCGGGGGCAGCATGGAGCCCATGCCGACGACGTCGAGGGAGGGTCGGAGCGCAAGGAGGCCGGCCACGTCAACGGTCACTCGTCAGGGCCGTTCGGATGGCGGTAGTAGGCGGCCAGGACCCGGTTGGCCAGGATGAGCGGCGGCTCCTCGAAGGCCAGCAGATCCCCGCCTGATGATTCGGCAAGTGCCAGGCCCTGCCCAGCCGGATCTCGGGCGACGTTGGCGATTGCCGTCCGCAGTGCGCGCTCGTCAGCAAGCATCAGCCGGCCCGGTCCGCGATCGTCGGTGTGCAGCCGGGACAGCGCCACGGTGCCTGGGCCTTGGGCGCCGCGGTCGTGGGCGTACGTCAGGCAGGCGTAGGCCAGGATGGCGCCGGGCGCGTTGTTGCCCCGCCTGCGGTCCACAAGCAGTTCTCCACGACGGCAGCCAGATTCCCAGTTCGGTGGGGTGAAACGGACTTCGGGGTCCAGGTCGAGCAGGCCGAGTTGGCGGAACGGGTTGATCACGAACTCCTCCACCGCCCAGGGGTCGTTCTCGCGATGGCGGGTGGTGCCGTACATGGCGGTCAGCGCGGTGATGTCATGCGCGACGACGCTGTCGGCCGGGCGTCGCCAGCCGGTACCCACTGCGGCGTCCTGGACGGCCGCCCGCAGTTCGGCACGGGTAAAGCGCGTCTTCCACCACGAACCGAAGAAGTAGCGGAAGGTGGGGAGGAGGCAAGGCTCGGCGCTCAGCAGCCACCAGTGGAGCAGCCACAGCGTACCGAGGTCCTCCAGGTAGGGATCCGCGCCGTCCTCGTCGAGCAGCCAGTGTCCGCGTGATGTCGGATGGGCCGGGCGCGGCCTTGTGGCGTGGTCGTCGTCTTCGATGAGCCCGAAGGCGCTGGACCAAAACCGCATCGGCCTCACCATCGAGGAGCCGACGCCAAGGGTCACGGTGGCACCTGGGCGGGCGAAGGCCAGGGGGTCATCATTCAGTGCTGCGTGGACTTTGGCCGGCCATCCCAGGCGCGGAGCGAAGGAATTGTGCCGGCCGAAGGCCGGCGCGCATCCAGCTAGCCGGGCAGGGGCACGAGGCATGCTCTCTTTCCTCTCATGCTGGAGTTGGAGCGCTAACGAAAACTTCTGGATGGGAGAGGATGTGTGCCCGCACCGTGGGAAGGCATCGGAGAACTGCCGCATATGACGAATAGCGCTCACCAAACCGCGTCCCTCATCGTTGCGGAGGATGGCCTCATCGACCACATTCGGCAGCACGCCGGGCTGTCGGAGGCCGCCTACCGCATACCCGAGGATTGGAGGTACCGGAGTCCGTTCCATCTCCTGCTGGCCTTCGGCCGCCGCTTCACCCACACGCCCAGCCCTGAAGGGCTGATCGGCATGCCTGCCCGGCTCTGCTACAGCAACGCAGCCCGCTACGCTTTCGCCCACCGCAGCGAAGGCCTGGTGTACGCCGAGGGGTTCGCCCTCACCCACGCCGAGCTCAACTTCTACCTGCCTCACGCCTGGGTCGTGCGTCCTGACGGGACCGTGCTGGACCCGACCTGGGATGACGCGCCAGGCCGAGCCTACGTCGGCATTCCGATCGCCGACTCCCGACTGTGGCCCGTTGCCGGTGGAGGGCTGCTCCAGGACTTCGACCGGACTTTGCCGTTGCTGCGCAACGGTTTCCCGCCAAATGCGCTTGCTGATCTAGGCCGCCCGCTGATCACGAAAGGTCACTCGTGATCAACCACCACAGGAAAGGATCTCTGGCGTCACAGCAAGTGCCGATGCTAGAGGGGTGGGACACCGCAAACAGCGCGTTGCGTCAGTGCCCAAGTTCGGGGTGTTCATGAGTTCGCTTCGGCTCGGAATGATCCCGGATCACGTCTTGGATCCAAGCGTTGATCCTCAAGCTGAGAGCCCACCGGCGCTGCCCTCCTCGCCGGCGCCCACGTCTGTGGTCCGCTCCGGCTGGTGCCGATGGCGGCACGCGTCGACGTGGCGGGCTGGCGGGTCAGTCAGCAGTCGGGTCTGTTCCGTCGTTCAGGCCGCGCAGCAGAGTGATGCCGGGCATCTGGGCGTGGGGGTGGACCGGCTCGGTGAAGATCTTTGGCTCATCGAAGACGGGGGAGCCGTTGGGCCGACGGGTGTAGGGGACGAATCCGTAGTCCACTCCGTCGTCGGCGTCGAACGCCGTCCAGCTGATGACCTCGTTCTCTCCGTCGCGCAGTGGGAGGTTGGAGACCGCGCGGGCGGAGATGCCGGTGTCCGTGGCGAGCCACACCTGAGGGACGACGATTACCCAGCGTGTGGCTTTGATCTCTCGGGCCTTTTCAGCGGCGCGGTGTTCGAATGCGTGGGCGGTGGCCGCGTCGCGCAGATAGTCGTAGTCCGACAGCAGCAGCGTGCGCTGACCGTGGAGAGCCACCACGGCCGGGCAGTCGCGTGACCGGATCGCCGCCTGGAGCCGCTCGACGGCCTCGTGCAGGAGGGTCTCGGTGGCTTCATTCACCGTGATCGCTCCTCGCGAGAGGCGTCTCTGCGCTTGAACTGGTAGTAGACGTCCATGATCTCCACCGAGCTGCGGTTACCCAGGTGGGCGAGTTCCTGCAGTGTGCGGCTCAGGTGTGTGCGCTGGCGTTGGCCGGCACGGGTCGGTGCCTCGTCGACCGCTGTACCGTCCACTGCTTTCAGCTCGGTGAGCAGTTCCTCGACGGTCGCGATCGCCTTGCTTAGGTCGATGTCCATAGCGTTCTACCTCCGGGGCGTCGCCGGTAGTCTGCCGCAACACCCGGGGGCTTGTCCGATCAGGGGCGCCGGGGATCGCCCTCCCTGTCCGGCGTGGATCCGGCGGCGACGAAGCCGGCAAGCTGGTTCTGGAGGACCTGGGCGGCCAGAGCGGCGGAGCTTGATGGCGATTCCTGAAAACGGCCAGGGGCACTCGTCGCCCCACTCGGTCCGGCGTTCAACGGAGTGGGGAGTTTCAGCGAGCGTCGCGCGCGTTGTTGGCCGGGGCCGCCCGCTTGTTGAGTGTGCGGGCCGTGCCGAGCCGTCAAGGGCGCCTGCGGCGGCGCTGCGCGCTGGCCTTCGGCCCCCCTGGGCTGCTCGCCCCGCCCCTGGACCTGGCCGGCTATGGGGCGACCCCGTCGCTGTGGCGCCGTGCCACAGGTCAGGTGCGGGATTGGTGGGGAGATCCACTGAGCAGGGGTGGGTCCACTCCCGAGCAGGGGGTGGTCGCTTTCAACGAGCGCCATCACCCTGAACACACCGCCCGACCCAGGCGTCAGCAGAAGCCCTGGAAGGCACGTGAGCCGCGTAGCCGGCCCGCCGGTCCCGTTGCCACAGCCGAGCCATCCTCGCCCCGCAGAGCGGCGCTGAGCGCCAACCCCAAGAACTTCCCCGCATCTCCCACCCCCAGCCTCTGTAATAGCTCGAAAGAGAGCTATGAAAGGGGTGTCAGACTTCCCACGGCTCCGAAAAGCCGCCTCATAGGCCTGGACGGGAATAGAGGAATCGTTACGTCTTCACACTGATGGCGGTCTTCAGAGGTTCGATGCACTGGAGTGGTGACCACTCGGGATAGAGCTATAGCCGTCCGAGAGACGCGGCTCCGCGTCCGGGGTCATGAAGAAGGACGCTCACATGCCTGTCATGGAAGAAGACGGTGATGTGGCCGCACGATCCGGCGAAGACGGCGGCACGGAAGGCTCGAGAGCCATACGCCCCTGTTCCCGCTGAAGACCGCTCAACCGGCGTGTGACGCCTGATCGAGCGCCACCGCCTTCAGCGATGTCGCCGCGCGATCAATTCGGACAGGACACCGGGGAGAGGTGCGTCCGCTCCCGAGTGCTTCGTCCGCCGACGCCGGTCACGGCATCACAGGCCGTCCATCACGAAGCCGTGGCGACGGACTCCAGCCCCGTGCGGGCCGGGTGTTCAGATCACGGCGTCCAGCGAAAGTTGAGGAGTTCTCCATGACCGTCGTCCAACAGGAGCTTCCCGCGCGGGAAACGACCGATGACCAGTACCCCCGGCACGCGTGGGACTGGCCGAGCGCGCTGACCTACGAGATCACCGTGGACACCCGCTCCGGTGAGGCGCCGAAGGACGGGGCGCCGCGGACGCTGACGCTCCTGCGTCCGACGCCGAACAACCAGGCCGAGGACCTGCTGTTCCTCGACCGCGTGCCGCTGGCGCGCGACGCCTGGTCGGTTGACGAGTTCGAGCGGGTGGTGACCTGGCACGGCGCGTACGGCGGCGGGCGCATGCGACTCGCCCCCGGCCACCGGTCCGGCGCCGGGCTGATGGGCGAGGTGGGCGCCGAGGTCGGCTTCTACGCGCAGTACCGGACCGCCTTCGTATGCGAGGTGGCCAAGGACGCGGGCGCGCGGACGAAACTGGACGGCGAACGGGTCGTCGACCTCATGTGGGACAGCACGTCCGAGGCGTGGAAGAAGGCGACGTGGAGTGGGAAGGTCCTGCGGTTCGAGTTCACCTACGACACGGTGGACGACCAGACCCAGCCGGACGCCTCCGGGTTCGTCTTCACCGACCTGCGCTGCCCCGACAGCCAGTGGAACCCGGGCACGCGGGGCGCCGAGTACACGTCGGGCGTGAAGATCAGCCACGACGACGCGGGTCACTTCACGTGGAACCTGGACTTCACGCTGGGGGCCGGCGTCCCGATGGGACCGGGGTGCTCCGGGAAGGAGCCGGTGTACCCGTACCGACTCGCCGTCGCCCTTCCGTCGTCACTGGACACGGTGGAGGGCGCCATCCTGGTGGGTGCGCCCGACCGGAAGGGCACCGTGTACGGGGTGCGGGGGGAGTACGCGAGTCCTGAGGTCAACGGCTACTACAGCCTGGGGGGTGATGAGGAGGGGCCGTCCGGGGTGATCGGGATCTTCGACGGCGCGCTGTACCTGGACGGCCGGTTGGTCGAGCAGGCCGCCGTCCTGGGACGGAACCTGGTCTGGTCGGACCTGCCCGACGCCGTGTGCCAGGCGACCGGACTGCCACCGGCGGGCACCCTGGAGTTCAACCCGCGCGGGTCGACGGGGTCGGGGCCGGACGGCCTGCTCGTCCGGCGCATGCGGGCCTCGCAGCTGTCGGCGTACCTGTCCGACAACCAGTCGCGCTACCCCGAGCTGGCCTCGTCCGTGGTGCCGTCGGTGACCGCGACCTACTACGACAAGCTGGACGCGAAGACGCTCCTGAACATGTCGCTGTACCGGACGGCCGCGGACGGCAAGCTCGTCGACGCCGTGCAGGAGAAGGTCCGGGAGGACCTCAACACGCTCATGCTGAGCTGTGTGGACAGCGAGCTGTGGAAGAAGCTGTACCCGACGGTCAACCAGCCCCAGGCACAGGGGTACCTCGCCGACGTCTTGGGCACTGACGTGGACGGCAAGCCCAGCCGGAAGTGGTACGAAAGCCTCTCGACCGCCGTCCTGGTCCAGGGGATGGCCAAGGCCAACGACACCTACCTGCGAAAGCTCAACACCGTCCGCGCCGCGACCTGGTTGAACGGCGAGGTGGCGTTCTCACCCGTCTACCAGATCCACACAAAAACCCTCTTCTCCCACGCCTGGCAGGGAAAGAACCCCGACACCAAGGCGTTCCTGGACGACCAGGCCAAGAACACCGAGGACCAGAAGAAAACCATCGATCACCGGGTGGACGTCTGGCTCAAGGACCTGGAGCACTCCGCCGCCCTCGACGCGGACGTCCGGGACAAGCTGATCGCCAACATCAAGCAGGTCGGGCAGTACGCGAAGGACAACAAGCGCTTCTGGGCCTTCGCCATCTACTCCCAGCTCACCTTCCCCACCTCGTGGGCGTTCCTGCAGAGCGCCATCAGCAGCCCCGGGAAGGACAACAGCAGCGAGCTGGCGCGGATGGCGCAGCAGTACGTGGCGCTGCTCGACGCGCTCGACCCGTCCGGGTACTTCGCCAAGAAGTACTTGGAGATGTACCGGACGCTGCACATCACTTTCGCCCTGCCGCAGTTGCTGAACGCGTCGGGCGCGGAGGTCAGCTACGACCTGATCATCGACTACCTGAAGCAGTTCATCAAGAGCAACGAGAACAACTCCAACCTGCACGATCAGGTGCTCCTGCTCAAGGAGTTGCTCCTGGAGGAGGAAGAGACCCACGCGCTCCAGAAGTCGCTGGAAGCGCTGGTGGTCCTGGCCGCCGCTGGGAGCGGGGTGGCACCGCTCGGCTCGATCATGCAGGACTTCGCCGACAAGGTCTTTCCGAAGTTCGTGACCAATCCCAAGTTCCAGGCACTCGCCAAGGTCCTGAGCGTGGCGATCGTCGGCGGTATCACCGCGTTGACCGTGTGGAACCTGTGCCTGGCGTTCAAGTCGTGGAACAAGCTCAGCGCCAACGAGAGAGCGGAGGTCATCTTCAACGCCGTGCGGATGGGCACGGAACTGGTGACCGCTCTCGTCGTGCGCGGCGTCCAGATCTACGCGATCTTCAGCACCAGCGGCCTGACAGGATGGCAGCGGATGGCAGCCCTCGGCAAGGCCGCCTTCGGCATCGAGTCCGAGGCACTGAACAAGGCCGTGGGCAAGCTCGGCAGCCGCCTGGCCCGCTGGCTCGGCAGCACCGGCACCCAGGGCGTGGCCGCCGCCGGGGGCGCGGAGGCCGCCGAGGAGGCGTCGCTGCTGGCCAAGTTCATGGGGCCCAACCTCACCAAGTTCGTGGCCAGCGCCTTCGGTGCGATCTTCGTCATCATCGGCCTGTACTTCTCGATCAGGGCGCTGACCGAGGGGGGCGACACCGCACAGGTCGCCATGAACTCCCTCATGGTGGCCAGCGGGGCGCTGACGCTGTTCGCCATCATCGGGGGCTGGGTGGTGACCTTCGCCGGGATCGAGGTGGGCGCTGTCGCGCTGGCCATCACCACGGCCGAGGTCCTCGCCGTCATCTGCGCCCTGGCGGGACTGGGCTTCCTGATCTACGAGCTGTTCATCAAGAAGGACCCACCGAACCCGTTCGAGGAGTTCCTCGACCACCAGGCGAAGGAGGCAGGTTTCGCACTGAAGTCACACGGCTCCGCGATCGACTACGCCGTCGCCTACAACGACAAGTCCCAGGGCGGCGTCAGCCTGCAGGGCAGTCGGCTCAGCGTGGGCAGCACGTGTCTGACCGCCACGTCGAACAGCACGCTCGGCACCGGAACGGCCGACAACAGTCCCGCCACCGTCTGGTTCTCCCAGACCAACGGCGAGGGGCTGACCCGCTTCTCCACCGACATCGACCGCAAGGACGGCAAGAAGCCGATCCAGCAATACCTCAGCGTCTTCACCAACGGCGAGGTCCGCTTCGCCGACGAGGTCACGGATGACAAGCCCAACGCCGACATCGCAACCCAGTGGTGGTGGGCGACCGTCAACGGTGACGCCGAAATGGGCGAGGGCGACAACCTGAAGTCCCTCAAGCTCACCCTCCAGCCGGTCTACCCCGACGCTGAGAAGAAGGTCTCGCCCTCCGGCGCCAAGGGCTACCTCTCCCTCGTCGACGGCTCGACGCCCAAGCTGACCGACGGCGACAAGACCGAATGGACCCTGACCATGGCTGGCCACGCCCCCGGCGCGTTGACCATGCCCGACATCCACCTCTACGTCGGCTCGGAGTCCGTCCCCTTCTCACCCGGCCTCGGGTACGGCGGGCAGCCCGTCACCTACAAGATCACCAGCGGCACGCTCCCGGACTTCCTGAGCCTGAACAGCGACACCGGGGAGATCAGGGTGAAGACCGCGCCCACCGCCGCATACGGTCCCAACACGTACACCCTCACCGCCAGCAACTACCTGGGCCACACCGAGACCAGCTTCACGGTCGAGGTCAAGGAAGCCGATGCGTCGTGACCGTCTACACCAAACTGCGGGACGGCCTCAAAGCCGCGCTCAACGACGGGGGCACCGCCCGGGTCGGCCGGGACTCCACAGTCCGCGGCGGTACCGAACTCACGCATAAACTGTGCGCGTTCATCGACGAGATGCCCGGACCGGGGTTCGATTCACCGGCGAACCAGATGCACGCCGCCTGTCTGCTCGGAGCCCTGGACACCTGCCCGGACCCGCAACACACCCAGTTCTTCCACACCTGGCGGGTCGAGCCGGGCCCCGCGGCCAGCGACCAGGACGTCGAGCGGGCGCAACGGTACAACGACTCGGACAAGCACCCGACGTACTGGTCGCTCTTCTTCGGCTCCGTGCCCGACTACCGCAACCAGGTGTACGGGGTGTGCGACATCCTGGACGATGCCATCGGTGAATGCGCCTACAACTCAAGGCACCCCAGGTTCCGTGCCCTGAGCGGGTACGTCATGGAGACCATCCGGCAGAATCCCGGCAAGGTCCACGACGCGCCGTCGAACTGGATCAAGCAGTACGCCCTGACCAACTACAACGACTACGCACCCAAAATGCGGCAGGCCATCACGCCGACGTACGCGTGGGTGCTGGGGAACAAGTACGACCCCGTCACATCGGCCCTGCGGGTGGTCCTCGCGGAGGACGGTGGCGCCGCCGCCCGCGCGGCGCTGAAGGAAGCGATCAAGTCCGGCCGCTTCACGGCGGTGGTCGGCGCGGTGATGCCCGACGATCCGGACCATCACGTCCTGTGGTTCCTGTACAACCTCTGGCTCTTCCTCACCCTGCTCAACGAGCCGAGCGTGGACAAGGCGATCAACGAGTGCAAGCAAGCCGGTCTGCCCGTCCCCGCCCAGGTCGGTCCGATGGACTGGAAACACTACGTGGACTGGGCCGTCTTCGGTCCGCCGTTCATCTTCCAGGCGGCCAAGGAGGCGTTGTCGGCGCCGAGCATGAACGTGCGTTGCTTCATCCCGGGGAGCGGGATGAGCGGCCCCGTGCGCCAGTCGAAGTACAGCCACTGCTACGTGTTCGGCTACGAGTTGCAAGGCTGGCCCGCCCAATCCATCCCGCCAGCGGATCACGATCAGAGCACGTTCGACTGCGACGGGTGACCTGGTCTCGTCCGGTGCCGCTCCCCCGGTCTGTGCCCAGGGAGCGGTAGCTCTCCGCTCGATCGAGGCCCCTAGCCCAGAGCCTTCGGCTGGGGGCCTCTCCCGCGCGGGTAGCCCGCGAGACCCCCGCCTCATCGGCCAACCGCACCCGACTCCACCCCCAGAGGGCGCGGAGTCGACGGAGTTGCGCGGCGAGGCGCATCCCCTGCTCCCGCTGCACCGCCTCCGTCACGCCACCGACGCTACGGCGCAGGGCCAACGGATGCCCCTCATGCACGCCGAAGTCCGGGACCGGCCGCCACCCTCCTACCCCAACGCGATCGCCGAAGCTCTCGCGCCGGCGGCTGGTCTCGAAGGCGGGAGCGAGGCTGTAAGTGCGCGCCCCACGGGCGAGTGAACCCCTGTCGGCTTCCCAGCGCCGCCAGGTCGTTGGGGGCTATGCCGGATGCATGAAGCGTCTTTCGATCGCGCTGGCCTCCGTGCTGGCCGCCCTCGCAGCAGTACTAGCCCTCCCCGTCTCACCGGCAGCGGCCGCGCCGGGCGACGTCATCACCGCCTCGCTGTCCGAACTGATCGACAACCTTCCCGTCCAAGACGAAGGCAGCCGCGACGGCTACTCCCGGGAACAGTTCAAGCACTGGATCGACGCCGACCGGGATGGCTGCAACACCCGCAACGAAGTCCTCCTTCGGGACGCGGTCGTGGCACCGGAGATCACCGGCCGCTGCACCATCACCGCCGACACCGGCCAGTGGTTCAGCTGGTACGACGACACCACCCAGACCGACAAGAACGACGTCGACATCGACCACATGGTCCCCCTCGGCGAAGCCTGGGACTCCACCGCCTCAACATGGACCGCCGCCGAGCGACAGGCCTACGCCAACGACCTCGACGACGAACGCGCGCTGCTTGCCGTCCACGACTCCGCCAACCAGTCCAAGGCCGACCGCGACCCGGCCGAATGGATGCCGCCCGCCGAGGGGGTGGCCTGCCGGTACATCACCGACTGGGTCGTGGTGAAAACCCGCTGGGGCCTCACCGCCGACCCGGCCGAACACACCGCCATCCAGGAGATCGCCGCCGGCTGCGATGACCCTACGGTCGTCGTCGTCCTCGCCCGATAGCCCCACAGTCAGCCAGCCCCGTGCCGAGACGGCCCGGTCGTGAAAGGCCGAGGCGGGCCCGGCCCACCCCGACCGTTCCATCACTCCCCCGCGGATGCCGCGCCAACGCCGGCATCTCCCGATCCCCCTTGGAGGGCTTCGTGCGACTCAACCGACTCGCCACCCTGTTCGCCGCCGTCGCCGCGGCCGGCACGCTCGTCCTGTCCCTGCCGGGCACGGCACAGGCCGCGACCGGCACCCTGACCATCGGCTTCCAGCGAATCCAGGACCCCAGCGGCTGCTACAACGGACAGATCTCCCCACTGACCGTGCGCAACGGCACCGACGCCACCGCGACCATCTACGACCAGCCCGACTGCCAAGGCCAGGCCATCGGACAGCTCACCCCCGGACAAGCCGGCGCCTTCGAATTCGGAGCAAGCGTCAGCATCCCCTGACCATTCAGCCGAGGACTGGGCCCTCCCTCGCCGGCGGAGAAAGCCTACCGGCCACTGTCCCCGGCGGGGGCTGAGCGCGAGACAGACCGGCCCTCGCCTCGCCACCAGCCGAACAAGCGCGCCGAACCCGCCCGGGCCGGCACCAGTGAGGTACTGGTGGTGGGGCGAGCTGGCCAGCCCGAGTGGAGCCGATACTGGCCCACGCCGTCCTCGCCCTGCCCGAGCGCACAGCCCTTCCACGGCCGCTGGCGTCACCCCGTCCTTCGGACTTTGGCCCCACTTCGAGGCTGCTAGTTCTTGGTTCATCAATCAGCTGGATAAATGGGCGGCTGAGGCTGTTTTGAGAGGGTGTCAGGTTCCCGGTCAGATGGTTAGGGCCGCGAGGGGCGCGCCTGGAAAAGTCGAGAATTGCAATACACCGGCACCTTGTTCAGTGGACCTCTTCTCTGGCCTGCCGGCCAGAGCCAGCCAACCCCCGAACTCACCCCAACGGGCGGCTTAAGCCAAGAAACCCAACCGGACCGCATCCAGCGGACCGCCGGGCAAGCCAGCCACCCGTCGGCGACGAGGACCGGGACGACGCCCCCAGCCGGCCCGGGGAGAGGAGAACTCAAGGAAGAATGCGTCAGGCGCTTCCTCAGTCCGATGTCGTGACGACCTCCGCGGCCGTCCAGCCGAACGGGTCATCGTGCATTGCGCGTCATCGAGGCGGAGCGGATGCAGTGGTGGTGTCGTGGGTGCCGACCAGATGAGGTAGAGCGGCCGAAGGTCACCGCCGCAGCCTCTGGTACGGTGCCGTCCTGGCTCGGTGAGCACGCTACGGGTATCGATCGGCGCCCTGATCGCCGATCAGGGCGCCGGATGTGCCGTCGGATTGGGCTTGCACGGTGTCCGCCGGTTTGTGGATTCGCCGTGCACAACCTCGCAGAAAGGATTCTGACGGCTGGTCGTGCGCTTCCTCCTGCGTTATCCCGAAGGATGGTGCTGGCTGAGAGGTGATCAGGGCGGAGGTATCGGCAGGCCAGCGTGGTAGTCGACGTTTGGCTCCGGTGGCAACGGTTCCCTGGTGGTCGGGTTGGTGGTGTAGGCGATCCGCACCTCTTCTGCCGTGAGTGGTTCGAGCCACGCGTCAGTCATCTTCCAACCACGCAGGACCTCTCGTCCGCCGCAGCCGGGTACACGGGACCGGGCGACGAGAGCCGCCTGTACAGCGGGCTCCATGCCCTTCGCCAGCAACTCGTGCGTGTGTGTCAACTCCGCAGGGTCGTATGCGATGTGTCTGGCGGTGACGACCGCGGTAAGTGCCGAAGTGGCTGGCGAGCGGGCAATCACACTGACGACGATGTGATGTACGCCGAGGCCAAGCTCTCCGATGAGTTCCACCAAGCAGATCCTGGCGCGCAACCAAAGCAAAGGCGGGATGGGGTCTGGGCTGGTCATGAGCGCTACGGCTTTCCTTCCTGATTGAGCCGGAGGGCGTTCGGCCGGGTCGACGGGTGGGCGCCGAGAACCTCGGAACTGGCTGGGATGGGACAGCGTGAACTCGTGATCCTGGCCAGATGGCCGCGCAGATCGGCGGCCGGCTCCTGCACGGAGGTCAGGGACCGGTGCGCGGACGGCGAGTTCCTGTACCGGCGAGGCGTTCGGTGTGAACGACCCAGGTGACGGCCTGCACAGTGCTTGGCAGTTCCCCCAGGCGCAGTGCCGCCTCGCGGTAGCAGTGCGCCAGCGCCGTGTACCGGCGTGGGTTGGACAGGCCACGATCGCGATTGCCGTAGGTCTCCCCTACCGCGATGTCGTGGGCGTGCCGGTCGATGACCACGGCATCGGGATCGGATGGATTCGCGATGCATCGGTAAAAGTGGCCCGTCTTGCGGGTCATCGGTAGGACTTCGGTGGGGTCCGCGCCTGCGAGGATTTTCGCTGCCTTGGTCAGCGCATCGGTGAAGTGCCCGCCCGACAGGCCGCTTTCGCAGGCCTGGCGGGCTAGGCGGATGTTCTCCGACCAGGACTTGTTGGCAGATAAGGCGGCGATCACGCCCGCACCCGCCTGTGGATTGCCGCCGGTCATCATGTCCGCCAGTTCGTGCGCGGTGCGGTACCAGGCGCGGCCGCGCTGCTCCTGATCTGCCGTGGCGGACCGCCACACGGCGGTGATGTTGCGGACGTACCGCTCACGCGCCGCATCCGGCGGGTTAGCGGGTATCACTGTCTTCCTCCTTTCAATGCAGTCGAGCGACAACGGGTGCGGCGGCCACGGATTGCCGCCGGCGGAACGGACTTCGGGCTCCGGGCAACCGGCCTAGAGGCGATTAGGCGTTGGAAGGGCCTTGGTTGAAGCCCATGCCGAAAGACATAAGTGGCGTAGCTGGCCTCAGCGCCCGGCAGTGGTGCGACATCGACCGAGGCAGGCCTCGCCGTCGGGCGCGGACGTGACGGAGCCGGTTCGGGCCGCGGCTCATGGCTCAGGGCTGGCCGTGGGCACGGCGATGTGCCGAGAAGGTGCTGCAACGGGAGCAGCATTACGTCGATGTCCAGGCAAGAGGTGCGGCGGACCGCCCGGTTTTCAGAACACCGACGCCGGGATCAGGCCCAGAGATCTAGCCAGTGAGGCTGTGCTTGAGCCGGCAGTTGTCCGGGGGCTCGCCAGGCGTCCCATTCGTCAGCCGGTTTTCTGGACTGGCCGCCCTGTCCTTGAGCATGGTGGTGTCCGGGCAGGGACAGTCGGGATCGTCGCAGGGGCGACCGGGCGGGCATGGCACGCCCCGAGAGCGACCGCCGTGGGAGGCAGTGCCGTTCGGTAGGACTCCCGCCCATTCCACTCGGACGACTCCTGCTGATCGTCGCCCACGCCAGGCCGGCGCATGGTCGCGCGCCTCAATCCTGGGGGCCGATCCCCTGAATGTGCGCAGATGCGCCGCTGACGCGTCGCATTCCGGCAGCCTCAACTCACCGTCGTCCGGACCTGCAACCAGGCGGGTACGCTTCCTTAACGGTGCCTAGCGGCGCATGGCCGAGGGTGTCGCGACGACTGTGACGGGGGCGAACCCGCGTCGCCGTCTCCTCCTCGCACCACGCCTATTCCTCGGCGTCACGGGGCTCAGAGGGTTCTGGCATCGGTAGAGGACGGGTGAGGCGAACGCGCGATTCATCGGTGACGGCAGGGTCACTGTTCCAGATCTCAATGCACTCCGAACACGTTGCCTGGCGGGGGTCCATTACGACGGTGCTGGTGAATCCGCACTTCGTTTCCCGCGCCGCCAGATGCGCGTCGGAGTCGGCATCCTCCGTACGTGGGGACTGCGGGTCGAGAGCACGGTCGATGCACGCCTCCCGCTCCCCAGCCGGCGGGGCACAGCGAACAGCGCGGGCGAGTTGCTCCAACCGGTCGGCCAGTTGCTTCTGTGGTCCGTACAAGGCGATGCCGTTGCTGCCGGTCCACACCGCAACGGCCATCTCGCCAGGCTCAACGGTGGCACCGTCGATGTCGGTGCCCGGATAGAGCAGTTCTGCCGGGCTGTCCGCTTCCGCCCATTCAAGTCGGTCGGACATGTTGGTCTTCTCCCTTCGATGGTGCAGAGCTCGGATTGGTGATGGGCGGATGGCTCAGCTCTGGACTGGCGATCGCCCTTGGCTATGGAGAAAGGGACCACGTGGTCCTCGGCCACTCTCGGAACGAGCTGGGCCGCTGGGCGAAGGGGCCTGGGGGCGCCCTGCGATTGGCACCCAACTGGCAGTCGAACCGCATCGGGTACCACGTCCCTTGCGGGGGACGGCTGGACTTCAGAATTCCCTTTTGAGGAGCAGCTGTGGGGCCCGTAAACCCACTCTTCTAAGCCAGCTGTTGCATGCTTCGGCCCATGGCTCCAGTCCGATCAGCCCTTCGGGATATCGCGAACTGACGGGGATGGTAGATCAGCAGAGCCGAGGGGCAGGCGTTGAGGCGGCGCGGGATTAGGGGGACAGTGGTCTGGGACGAGGCGCTTTGATGTCCTGTGCCGAAGGACCATCCGGCGACGGGGCGCTGGTGAATTGGACGGCCAAGGTACGAACCGGACCGGCGCGGAGTCCGGCCCGCTGAGAGGCCGGTCAGTAGTACCTCAGCATCTCATCGACTTCCGCCAATGCCTCGGTGACCGTGTGGTCCATCACGTCGCGTCCTGCGGCGCGATAGATATAGATGAGGATCTCGGAGATTACCTGGGCTGCGAGGGCCGGGGCAAGATCGGCATCGAATCGCTGCCATCCGTCGTCGTCGCGGTAGTTCTCATCCTCGCCGATTCCGTGCGCGACTTCCGCGAGGTGGTGGAAGCCATGCTCTTCCAGCAGATGATGGAACCCTCGTTCCTCGTCATCCGTCTGGTGGGTGTCGGTCATGTCGAGATACGGGGAGTTCGGGAGCGGGCCATAGTGCGCAAGCACGAGGTCCTCCTTCTCACGTAGGCCGTTGGTAGGGGATTCAGTCCTTACGGTTCTTCAGGCACACCCCTGCTGAGGGGATGGAGTGTCCACAGATGACCAGCGGTGCGTTCCCCCCATCCCCAGGCTCGGAGCCCGAGCCGCGCTGCGCTGAGTGGGACGTCGGGCGGAGCCGATTGCTGCCGCGAGGTGCGTCTGGCTGGGCGGGCCGTACCCGGCCCGCCCAGCCGGACGTACCGCGGCCCCTCGAAGCGGGGTGGTGCTATGCGGCCCGCACCAGGTCAGTGCGATCCAGCAGGCCGGTCAGCGTGCTCAGGATGCTGCGGTCCATCTCGTGGACGCCTCCGGTGATGGCGCGCAGCATGTTGCGTTCCGGCCGGTGGACGTTGCGGACCGTTGCCTCATGGTGAGCGTAGGTGTTGACCGCCTGCACGACGCCGTAGGCAGTACCGCGCCAAGGCGCGACCCGCGCGTCCTCGTTCCACAGCCGAGTCAGCGAGTCACGCTTCTTCTCCGCCAAAGTGCGGCCGCGCCCTTTCTCCGCCGGCACGCGAACCTCGGCGTCGAGGAAGGCGTCCCACTGCCGGTCAGTGACCGTGGTCTGGCACAGCCGCGTGATCTCGGCGGCGAAGTCGTCGGCGGTCTGGTAGACGAGGTTGAGCGCCTCGCGGGCTTCGGCGACCTTCAGCCGTGAGTGCCGTGAGTGCTTGATCGCGATCTCCTGCCCGGCCTCCGACAGCGCCAACGCCATCGTGTTGTCGCAGACGATGTTGGTCGCGGCCCGTTTGAACCGGGTCTTCAGCGAGCCGTCAAAGCTCGTCGTGCCGAACAGGTTCGGGCGGAACTCGACCCCTTCCGGCGTGGTGATCGTCTCGGGGACCTCGATCGAGACCCATGCGACAGCGCCGCCGCGCAGCAGTCCGGCCGAGCCGATCGACAGCTCGTCGTCCAGAAGGGAGCCGATCTTGTTGATCAGCCACTCCTCGTAGGGGTGAGGCTGGTAGCCGGGGGTGAAGTACCCCATGACGTAGCCGTTGTCGCTTCGCAGGAACGCCTGGCGCGTACTGTCCTGCTGGAGTCGGCCGGTGACCGGGTTCTTCACGAACACCTCGCCAGAGACGGCCTCCCAGCCGAACAATCGCCTCCTGACGTCCTCCACCGGCACCGGCCCTGGATAGTGGTTGGGCTCGTCACCCTCCAGGCTGCGCCGGTGATGCCAGGCCGTTCCGCGCTTGTCGGTGAATCCAATCAGCACGTTGGCGTTCAGCCATTCCAGCGTCTCTTGAGACATACGGACGTGCTCCTTTCCTTCCTCTCGGGGGTGCATCACACGAAAGGCACGCGAAATATCGTTACTGATCAACTGCCCCGGGCAAGACCACGTTCGATCCTGCAGTTCTTCGGGGCGTGACTCTGTTCTTGCCCCTCACAGGAATACGGCGCAGCGAAACGCTCAAACGTCCGCTCCGCAGCCGCTTGACGCGTCGGCTCCGATTCCCTCCGGAAGGAGGAACCCACTCTCCACTCCACACAGCGTGTTCTGGTGAGAACTGCGCCACGGGGTGCCCGCCGGTGGCCACGCCTCCGATGGGCGCGTTTGATCAGGACCAGGACGTGCTTGACCTTCACGAGAGTCACGCAGGCGCTGGTAGGTATTTCACCGGCCATCGTCGCCGTCCGGGTTGCGGATGGCGCGATCGGAGTCGAGGCCATGCAGCAGACGCAGATGAATGTCTAGGTCGGGCTGACGCGGCACAGAAAGCTAGCCCAGGTCCAGTTCATGGCGCTCGCAGATCCGTGTCAGACGAGCGATCATCTTGCGGACATCGCTATAGGTGATGTGCATTTCCACTCTGCCGCTCCATTCGGGAGCATCCAGGTCGATGGCCTCCGACCACAGGTCGAGGCTGACTGCCTCGCCCGTGTCGCGAATTTCGAGGGTGTGGCATATCGAGCCTGCCGTCTGGGCCCAGAATTCACGATCCTCGCCGTCGGGTGACTCCTCGAAGACGTAGGAGTCCGTAGTCATCGTTTCCTCCTTCGTCTTCCCCGCCTTGTCGGAGGTGCCGCGCGACGAGGGCCTTGCGCCCCGCTCACGCGGGGCCGCCTCGCCGCAGACGATCGCTGCCCGCTGCGAGACCGCGACTTCTTTGATCCGCCGAAGATCCGGACCTCCCACTCCTGCTCTTCGTTCAGAACAGTCACCGGCAGGTGGGAGACGCTGTCACGCTGTGCGCGGGCGATCCGGTGCCATCCGTCGATGATCAACAAGGCGCCGTCGGCTTCCTTGATCTTCACCACAATGAGCGGTCGGTCCAGGTCGACCCGGTCTATGTAGTCCTCATCGATCCTGACCGCGGGAAGCCATCCGAACCACGGTTCAACGGCCATGCGATAGACGGGCAGGTCAGCGGCGATCTCCTGAGCCCGCGTGACATCCCACCGGTAGGCCAAGAACTGGAAGTACTCGCGGTCACTCATGTGCACTCATCCGTCCGGGCGTAGCGGCGGACGAACCGTTCGAGATCAGCGAGGGTGTTCAGCGCGTCGAACAGTTCGGCCGCCTCCCGCACCGTCAGCCGCAGGGCCTTCCGAGCGAATGCCGGGATGCTTATGGTGTCCCCCTCAGCAAAGCCCAGAGCGCGGGCGGCCTCGTTGAACACCAGCTCCGTGGAGTGGTTTGAGCCGATGACGCTGCCGTCGCTCCCTGCGATGACGGGATTGGGTCTGGCCAGTTGGGCGCCGGCCAGCAGAGCAGCGTGGTAGGCAAAACAGCCCTGGTCCCGGCGCCGATAAGTCATCTGGTTCCAGCACTCCGGGCAGGCCTGTATACGCCGAAGTGTGGCGTGCAGCAGGCGGGCGTTGGCCATGATCGGTGATGCTCCTTTCGCGAATCGGTGGTGTGCGGAGATTGGTGTGCAATGCCGCAGACCCGCACGCCAAGGCCCTCAGAGGGAGGGAGAGGGCCCGGGCCCTGGCGTGCAGGCGTGCCGCACTGAGCACGGGCGCGGGCAGCGTCTTGACGACCTCTCGCCGCAAGGCAACTCGTGACGGGGCGCCGGACCTATCTGTCCCGGTGGCTGAGGTGGTCCGGCAGTGGGAAGCTGCTGTGGTCTTCATCGCGCTGGCGGCGGAGGCTCTCGACGAGGTCCGCTGGATCGAACGATCCGGCATCGACGAGGAAGACGTGCAGCGGTCCCTGCAATCCGTGGTGACCAACCAGGTGATCGCATCTCGGTCGATACGCGTGCCACCCGAAGTGGTGAATCAGACGGGAATCGCCGCGATATCCCCGCCCATCCGCTAGAAGGGGGAGATGACAACTGACGACCGGTGGCTGGTGGACTCTATGTGGCGAGCGACCGATCTGACACGTGCGTACCTCGCCCAGAACCGCTCCCTAATAGCAACCTGCCTCACGGGGCTGGACGCCGGCCGGTTGGAGCGCGTTCTCGCCTGGCTCGTCCTCGACCACGACGACCTCTTCGACACCCTGGGGGAACCATCCATGACGGTGCGCCAAATCAACGGACTGGCAGCCTTGGCGCCGTTGGAACACGAGTACGCGACGACGACGGCCATACACCGGGTCGCCGCGAAGGAGTCGACGCTCACCCAAGCCCTGGAGGACTTAGCGCCGCTGGACCGCATCCACACCATCGCGATCTGTACCGCAGTCATGCTGCTGGAAGCGTATGGCCGTGCTCACGCCTTGAAGCAGCTCGACAACGACGCCGCGCACTACGAGCACCTGGGCTATCCGCGGCCCTACACGATCGCCTGACCCCAGCCTCGCTACCGGCCACGACCGGTGAGGCCGCCCTGACACCAGAGGCCAAGCACTCAGCGATACGGTCAGCCGGGCTTCCCCAGCCGAGCGTATTGCGTGGGCAGCCGTTGAGTCTCGGACAAGCCGCACCTTGTCGACCGGTCCCAGGGAACCTGCGTACCTCAGACGCACCGAGCCGGACGAAGTCTGTGCCGCTGGACGCCACACAGGTCTTTGTCCCCGGCCTGGTCACCTTCCTTTGCCAAGCGCCGCGAGAGCGTTCCTTCGGCTTTCCAGTTCAGATACCTTGGAATCTGGCGTGCCGACGTGCCGGAGCATGGCGATGTAGTCGTCAAGAGCATCCGGGGTGTCGGGTGTCGAGTTCCGCAGCTTTTGCCTGTAGGCGCAGTTCAGACCCCGCATGGTGTCGCAGACATTGGGCTCATCGACCACGTGCACGTAGCAGCCCGGATACTTTACGAAGATCCGGCACCCGCATCGGAGGTAATACCAGCCCGTCACCTCGCCGATGCCGTCCACGAGAACCCGTTCGGGACGCTCCATGAGCCGCATGCCGGCGTAGCGGGATTCGAAAGCGGCCGTGATCTTTTCCGGAACCCCGTAATGCTCGTTGATCGCCCGTCGCTGAGGCAGCGTATCGTGAACGGTTCCGTCCACGGCAACTTCCGCAAACGCGGCGTGCAGCCGCTGAGACTCCGGACACTCTTTCGTGCCGGGTCCCAGAGTATGCAAACGCCAGTACTTGACCACGAAGACGACGCAGCCGCATTCAAGGAAGAACCAACCGGATTCTCCCACCTTCTTATCAGGCACCGCTTCCTCCCTTTCTTTGCGACATGCAGCCCTTGGCCAAACACGCAGAAGTCCGGCTCTCCGCCACCTCTGCGCCGTTCATATCAGCGAGTCCTGCGATGGGAGTCGACTCTCCTCTTTCACCGTGCGCGTGGCGCGGTGTTCATCTCCCACGTCTCGTAGACACCGGCGATGATGCCGAGTTCTTGAAGGCGTATGGTCACGGCGTCAGCAGCGGTGCGCATGTCCACTGCCATGTCGTTCTCGTCGCAGTCGTGCTCGGACCCCTCAAAGGCGGCCGCCGCCTCCTGGTAAGAGCGGGCCAGGTCCGTGAGCTCTTTTCGTTCCTGGGGCAGTACCGCCACCGCCCCGTCCGGCGCCACGATCAGGTCGAGGGATTCGGCCACGCGCCGCGCAAACTCCACGCGGGCCGCCTTCTCCGAATGGAAGTAGTCTCCCTGCCTCACGCCACCGCCTACAGCCCAGGGCTGCACCTCTTCCGACCCGTGGGCCAGCACGAACTCCACACTCTCACCCGGCACCTGATAGCGCTCCACAATGGCGTAGTGACCGTACATCGCCGGCTTGTCCCGCTTGGCCATATTCAGTAGCTCCTGATTTCGTGGGGCGAGCGATCATCTTGACAGCACTGGGCGGGAAATCAACGACCATTGATGCCACCTCTCTCGGCGCCTTTCCCCGTAGAGGCGATCTTCGGTACTGCTGCAGGGATGCATCACCGTCCGGAGGCCAGACGTTCCCAGGCCGGCTCCCCAATTCGCTGAATTTCCGACGGCAACTTCTGCCCGTGCTGACCAAGTCGGTGCGCACAGGACAGTTCCGCTCGTCACCGTGCACCATCGGGAAGTCGACGCACGTTGCCCCCAATCCGTTTCTTGACTGCCAGCACGAGGGTAGGGCATCAGAGCCGCTGTAAGGGCTGGCGAAGTCTTTCCCGCCCCGGTCCTCCACTTCGGAGGAGGATTCATAGCGCCCGCGCTTGCCTCTTGCTGTCGGAGCTATTGCTCCTCATTACAATGCGGCTGTGGAATTGCCCCGAACGTCCGCAGGGGGCGATCAGATTCGGGAGTTTCCCGGCCAGCATGGCGAGTCATTTCGCACTGATCCGATTAGCGTTCTGCTTCGTCAAGATGAGCTGACGCGTGGTGCTGCGCAGGCCTGGGACGGCCGGTCTCCCGCTAAGAGGCAGGCCAACCAACCGTCCCAGGCACTCGACGCTTCCGCGCTATGCGGTGTGCTGGGCGACGAGAGTTGCCAGGTCGTCGAGGTCGTTATCTGAGTGGAACAGGTCGTCCGCTTCGTCCTCGGTCAGCGCCAGGGCGCGGCGGGCGAACTCGCGGATCTCGATCGTGTCGTTCTCCTCGAAGCCGAGGCTGCGCGCGGCGTCGTTGTATGCCAGCCCAGCGTTCCTGTTGAGCTCTGTGTCGCAGCCGGGGAGACTGATGACGTGCTGAGGGCTGATCAGCTGCCCGCCGGCGATCCGGGCGGCGTGATAGGCGAAGCAGCCCTTGTCGCCCTGGCGGTAGTACGGCTGGAGCCAGGTTTCCGGGTGTTCCTGTATGTGGTGCAGGGTGGCGTTCAACAGTTCGGCATTGGCCATGGCGAGGTGTGTCCCTTCTCATTCCAGAGTCCCCACCCGAGAGCAGTCCGCCTCACCCGGCAGCCCCGTTTCCGCGACCGCGGAGACAGGTCATGGGCTGTTGGCGGTACAGGGCGGCCCCACTCCTGCGGGTGGGGCGCAGGGCTGGGAGGGAGCCGCCCGTTCCGCCCGGCGTGCGGGCGGGTCCGGCAGCGTGGAATGCAGACGAAAGGCGCTGCCGGAGTCCTTGCGAGGCGGCCCCGCTCACCCTTGAACAGGCCGAGTCAGCGGCCTATCGGCAGCGGGCCCGCCATGGCGGGCCATGGTGCTCAGCGGCTGCGGCCGTGGGGCAGACAGTCGCGTGCGGGCACGGGCTGGTGATGTAGGTCCCGCCGTACAAGCTGGTCCGGTCCGGACGCGAACGATTCCAGGGCGGGCAGGTCGATGTAGCCCCATTCGCCCTGGGTGGTGTCGTCTCCCAGGGCCGCCCATCCGAAGGCTTCTCCGGTGTCCGGGTCCAGCTCGGTGATGTACCACTCGCCCCAGGGGGCGACGTACCGCAGGTGGACGATCGCATCCCCGGCGGGCTGGTGGTCCGTGCCGTACAGCGGCGGGATCGCGGCCAGGTCCTGCTCGGGCGGGTAGAACGCGTGCCCGCGTAGTTCTCGGTGGATTTCCGGGGGGCGCGTTCTCATGGCGACGCCCCCGAGTCCGTGTTCCGCCTGGCTTGGTGACGCAGGGAGGTGATCAGTTCCCTGAGGAGGACCACGATGTCCTGGTGGATGGCCAGCAGCTCGAAGACCCGCTTCACCGCCTCGGGGTCGTCGTCCTCGGGCTGGGGATCGTGCAGGGCGTGCCAATGCGCCAGCAGGTGTTCGACGTAGGCGCGTTCATCGGCGGTCCACGACTGAGGGGGGTAGCCGTCGATTCTGCGGGGGTCCCGCATGGCATGGCCGCCGCCGGGGGTGTGCCAGTGGTCCGGCTCGCGTCCGGTCAACCGGGTCATGGGTCATCACGGGCCGCTGCGACAAGCTCCTCGGTCAGTGCCAGCGCGTCCCCGCCATCCCCGGAGCGGAGTTCGTCGTGCCTGGCGCAGTCCTTCTCGTCGGCCTCCCCGTCCTCGTCCCCGTACGGCGCAGTCGCTGTCGTGAAGCTCTCGGACGGCTCAGGGAGGAGTTTGGCTTCATCGACGGAGCGCTCAGTGATCGTCAGATATCCCACGCTTCCGTCGATCGGCAGTTCATCGAGCCACTGGTCCTCGTGATCTTCCAGATATCCCGCCAAGTCCTCCGGGCTCTCGGCTATGGCGCCTGGTATCTCGACAGTGACGGGAAAGGTGTAGTTCACCGTCTCGGTAACGGTCAGTTCGACCGCGACGGTCTTCCGGTCGTCCTCGTCCATCGGCTCCTTCCTTCCATTCGTGCACCAACGAGGACGACACGACGGCGCCGCCCGGGAAGGGCGGCACCGTCGTGTCGGGGCTGCGGAATCATCCGCCGTGTCAGAGCTTTCGGCTGTTCAGCCTGATTTCCAGACCGTCGTCCTGGTAGAGCATGCGCAGGCGCTCCAGGGCCGATCGCGCCTGGCTCTCGGTCAGGCCGTGGACGATCAGCACATCCGGCACGCCCGAGTTATGGCCGGTCCACGCGGGATCGTCCGTCGTGCTCCACAGGCTGTAGTTGCGCGCTTCCACGATCACTCCGCCCTTCCTTCTTTCGGGCCGCTCGTTGGCCCCGAGCGTGTCGCGATCAGCTGCCGTCCACGGGCCGTCGATCACGCGTTCAGGGCGGGCCGGGCGCCGGGCCCTCGACGTCTGGCGCCCGACCCGCTGCGAGAAACACAGCAACCGCCCGCAGGCCCGCCTCCGCTCCTCGGTGTAAGAGAGGGCCACGGCCGCGGTCACTCCCCCTCGGCCTCCTGCGCGGTGTACTCCTGGACGAGCCGTTCGAGGTCCGCCAGGCCGTTGCACCCGCAGAACAGTTCCGCCGCCTGCTCATCGCTCAACTTCAGGGCTCGACGGGCGAACAGGTTGATGCTGATGAAGTCGCCGTCCTCGTACCCCAGGGCCCGTGCGGCGTCATTCACCACCACCCGGACGTCGTCGTTCGGGTCGATCGAGCCGTCCCCCCAGGTGATGGTCGGCTCGGGGTCCTCCAGGACCGCGCCAGCGAGTCGAGCCGCGTGGAACGCAAAGCATCCCCGGTTTCCCGCACGCCACACCGTTTGATCCCAGGACTCGCGGCCGTCCTGGATGTGGCGCAGCGTCGTGTGCAGCAGGTCCCCATTGGCCATGAAGAAGGTCCTCCTGTTCCAGTCATCGCCCCGGCATGTCCCCGCACACCGACCGGCCGTAGGCAGCACGGTGCTCCGTCACCTGGTCTGCGGTGGCAGCGGGAAGATTCCCTCCCAGCCGGGGCGAGGAGCTGGGAGGGGACCGCTGAACCCTTCTGGGTGCGAGTGGGCCTCGGCAGCGCCGAATGAGCGACGGAACGTGCTCCCGACGTCGTGGCGTGGTTGAACCGCCCGTGCACAGGGGTCCGTGTTCAGGCGTAGTCGTCTTGGCGACAACCCCGCGCGCCGCTGGGCGAGCGTTCAGTCCCGAGCCGCAGTCGACATGGAAACCCGCCTCCAGCAGCGCCACGACGGCCCGGAGGGAGGACGCTGCCGAGCGCAGCGCCGCCGGTTCAGCATGGTTGCGTCAGCGTATTGGGTACAGGAGCACGGCAGCGACAGCGTCAGCGGGCATCGCGTCGGGGTAGAGCAGGTCCCGGGCTCCGGTGTCCCGCCGCAGTTCCTCGCTCGTCGGATAGACCCGGCCTCTGCCGCCGGTTTCGTCGAGGTACATCGCCTGCGCGAGGTCCAGCAGCGGCGAGTATCGGTTGCCTTCCCCGTCGCTGGATAGGACGACGAGCATGTCATCCGGCAGGGCACACAGCACTGTCTTCAACTGTCCGACAGTCAGCGGCTTCCGACACCGCGTGGTCGGGAAATCGGGCATGACCAACCTCCTTGGCGATAGCGCCCGAGACGACCGGAACGAGCCCCTACTGATCTTTTCGTTAGTTCTGTGGGTGCGGCGGGCTCGTTGGTGGGAGTCTGTTGTCGTGTCTTCCAAGCCTTCGTCTGTTGTCTCAGGGCCTGTCGTTCCTCCTTTGACGCGACCACAGTTGGCCGAGGCTCGGCGGGTGCGGGCGGCCGAGTTGTTCGGGCAGGGGCGCTCGAATGCCGAGATCGCACGCATGCTGGGGGTCAGTGACGAGAGTGTGCGGCGGTGGAAACGGGTCTGGGAGAAGGAAGGCACTGACGCCTTGCGGCGGCGCCCGGCCACCGGTCGCCCGCCCAAGCTGGACGACGCCCAGGTCGAGCAGGTGCGGACCGCGCTGGAACAAGGGGCTCAGGCGCATGGTTTCGAGGCTGATCTGTGGACACTGGAACGGGTCGGTCTCGTGGTCGAGCGGATGACAGGGACAGCCCTGTCGAGGGCGTCGGTGTGGCGGCTGCTGACCGGCCGGCTGGGATGGAGCCTCCAGCGCCCCGAGCGCCGGGCGGTGGAGCGGGATGAATCCGAGATCGCCCGCTGGATCGCTCATGAATGGCCGCGCATCAAAAGGGGGCGGTG
>NZ_JBHXFJ010000067.1:32955-42627 GCF_042722465.1 Streptomyces sp. NPDC127098 | reverse complement strand
GGGCGGCCGTCCTGCTGATGGGCGACCACACGGGCTTCTCGGCAGACCGGCGCTACTTCGCGTACCGCTGGTTCACCGAACCCGCCGTGCGGGCCGTCTGCCCGCCGGAGGAGCGGGAGCACCAGTCCCGGCAGCTCGTGGCCGACCTCCGCGCGACCGCGGGACGCCGGGCCGGCGACCCCACGGTCACCGGGCTCGTCGACCGACTGCGGGCCGCGAGCGCCGACTTCGGCCGACGCTGGGCGGAACACGAGGTGGCGGTCAGGCGGGCCGACCGGAAGACCGTGCTGCACCCGCGGGTGGGCCGGCTGCTCCTTGACTGCGAGACGCTGGTCACCCCCGACCAGGGCCAGCAACTGGTGGTGCTCACCCCGGCGAACGCGGAGGCCCGCGAGCGGCTCGACCTGCTGCGGGTGCTGGGCGTCGAGGAGTTCCCCACGACCGTCGATTGACTTTCGATCGAAATCTATCGATGATCGACAGGTGCATCGCTTCTTCATCGCCGCGCTGCGGGTCGGCATCGCCTTCGCGATCCTGGCCGGCCTCTTCGGACAGCTCGTGGTCATACCGACGACGGCGGCCGACGAGGTCGACCGCTTCCCGCCCTACGAGCCCTTCGCCGTCCCCTACGTGACGGTCGCGATCCTCGGCGTCGCCTGCGTCCAGGTCGCGCTCGGCGCCGTGTGGATGCTGCTCTCCATGGTCGAACGTGAGGCGATCTTCACGCCCCGCGCCTTCCGCTGGGTCGACGTCGTCATCGGCGCCTCGGCGGTCGCGACGCTGCTCGCGCTCGGCGTCACCGGACACCTCTTCCTAGCCGAGATCCCCGAACCGGACGACGGCATGAACGCGATCAGCGCGCTCCTTGGCGCGACGGCGTGCGTCGGCGTGGGGGCGGCGTTCGTCATGCTGGTCGTCGTCATGCGGGGCCTGCTGCGCAAGGCGACGGACCTGCAGACCGAGATGGCCGAGGTCGTCTGATGGCGATCGTCGTCGACCTCGGCCTGCTGCTCGCCCGACGCGGCATGTCCGTCGGCGAGTTCGCCGAGGCCGTCGGCATCACGCCGGCCAACGTGGCTGTGCTGAAGAACGGCCGCGCCAAGGCGGTCCGGTTCACGACGCTCGACGCGATCTGCCGCACGCTCGACTGCCAACCGGGCGACGTGCTCCGCTGGGTCCCCGACGAGGAGGCGGACCTGCCGCCGTAACGCTACCCGGGCTCGTCGAAACGGATCGGCTCGTACTCGCGCGCGTAGCCGGCCAGGAATTCAGCCGCCGAGCGGGGAAGCGGAAGATCGACCGCGACCGAGTATTCGAGCCCCCGTTTCTTCGGGAAATACCCCCAAACCCGGTAATCCGGCGAGCCGTGTTCCAGGAGGCCGGGATAGCGATCAGGAATCGCCAACGCTTCGAGCAGCTCGGCGAGGGTCGCCGATTCGGCGTCCGCGTCCAGCCCTTCCGGCAACCTCACCCGCTCCCCACCCTCGTCGGCCCGCGCCGGCAGCCCTTGCGCGAGTGCGCCCAACTGCCGGGCGTCGAGGAAGTACCACGGACCTCGACGGCTCAGGACGAGCCAACGGTCAGTGGACGTGTTGCGGTGGATCGACCATTCCCCGTCCTGGTGGACCAGCTCGCTGTAGTAGAGGCCGGGCTGCTCCAGCACGTGCTCGCCGTCCTCGGCCTCGACGGTGATTGGGCGGCCGCGCCCGATGAGGATCTCCACGAGCTCCCGCCGAAAGGCCTCCTCGTGTTCCCAGCCGGGCAGGCAGGAGAAGTGCAGGGCGCCGTGAAAGAAACCCGATTCCGCGCTCCAGTCGGCCCGCAGTAGCCAGTAGCTCTGGACGTACGTGGTCCACCCCGGAACCTGCAGGACAAACTTCCCGCAGATTCGACACGATGTGACGTCGTCATCCATGCTTTTCCTCACGCCTCTCTCACTGCTCGCAGGCTACCAGTCAGCCAAGTCGGGGCACGGGCACGATGAATCCTCGGTCGTTCACCGGGCCGTTCGGCGGATAGTTCCCTGCCGGAAGGTCCAGAATTCCGTTTCCGTCGAAGAACCGTAGGTTGTCGTTCCTGCTGACGACGACCTCGACGTGGTCGGAGAACTTGTTCTCCAGGTCTCTGGTCATGCTGTTGCTGATGCCCTGGTAGCGCTCCATGTCGGTGGGCGGGCCCGGCATCCGGTCTTCCGGGTGCGTGTGCGCGATGAAGTCGTAGCCCTGGCCACGAAGGTCCTGCGGAATGGCCGAGGTTCGCTCCGTGCCACGGAATATCCGCAGTTCGCCTGCGGGGTTCTGGATGATCGCGTGCTCGACCCCGCTGAACCGTTGCAGCTCCGCCAGGTGTGAGACGTTCACCTCGCCGGCACGAATGGAGATGTGCCCCTGGCCTTCGAGCCGGCGCACCAGGTTCCGGGCCTTCGGCGACAACGCTCCGTACGGAATCTGCCCACCCGGCATCCGAGCCGACCGGCGGAGTCCACCGCTCATGGCCCGGACCCCGCCCGCCATCCCCCGCAGACCACCGCTGGCGAGACGGCGGAAGCCCGCGGCCAGGCCGCCGAGGGTGGTGAGGCCCTTCATGCCCGGGATGCAGTCGAGGGCGGCGAAGGCGACGTCAAGGAGGGTGGCTCGGCCCCGTGCGAAGTCGTAGAGCGTGTCGGCGAGGACGACGAGCGCCGCGGCGAGGACCACCCAGGCCAACGGCCCGCCGATGATCATCACCACGATGCCGAGCACCGCGACGACGACCTTGCATATCTCGACGATGGTGTCCCAGTTCTCGGACACCCAGTGGATCGCGTCCTCCCACCAACGCCGGTTCTGGATACCGGCGTCCGACGCCTCGTCGATCTCGTCCGCGCAGGCGCGGGCGGCCTCCTCCCGCATCTCCTTCGCGTCGAGAGCCAGTTGACGCGCGGCGGAGAGCGCCTGTTCGGCGTCCTCGACGCGCGAGCGCGCGGAGGAGGCCGCCTCGTCGGCGGCGGTACGGTCGCGGGTGGCCGCGCGGACCTCCGCCTCCGAGGGAGGCTCCACGTTCTGGCGATCGCCTTGTTCTTCCAAGCGTTCCGCTTCGGCACCCGCCCGGGAGACCCAGTCCTGCGCGTCGGACAACGCCGCCTGGGCGGAGGACAGGTCCGCCTGCGCGGCGATCGCCCGGTCCAAAGCACGGTCCGCCATGCCCTGCGCGGTCTCCAGCTTCGGCCAGTAGGTCTGTAACGCCTGCGCCGCCATGTCGTACGACGTCTGGAGCTTCTCCAAGTTGCCCGGCACGCCGTCGAACTCGGACCGGAACGCCTCCGCCGATCGCCCCGCCCACGCCAGGACCGCACGCTCCTCGGCCATGCCGCGGATCCGCCCCAGCGCCACGCCGACCTCGTCGGCGAAGTCCTGGAGCTGGTCCGCCAGTTCGCGCACCTCGTCCGGATACCCCGGCGTCGGGTCCCGGTCCATGTCGACCGGGCTCCAGTCAGACGCCCGCACCACTGCTACTCGATCCCCCGTCGTGTATGCGGGTCCGCGGCGTCACCGCCGCGGACCGTCCTCGCTCAGAACGAACCGGCGCGCACCGCCGCCACGAACCCGGCCCAACTCCCCGAGGGCACGAGGAGCGCCGGCCCGGTCGGGTTCTTGCTGTCCCGGACGGGGACAGCGCTGGGGAAGCCGTCGACGACCTCAAGGCAGTCGCCGTTGTCCCCGAGGCTGTAACTGGACTTGCGCCACGCCGGGATCGCGGACGCGTCAGGGATGCTCCTGCATCGCATTCTCGTATTCCTCCGCAACCGACTCGATCAATTCCAGGGATGCCACCAGCGGGAGCGCGGCGGCCCTGGCCAGATCATAGGCTTCCCGATAGCGCCTTACGAGCGCCGGTTCGTCGGTCAGCGCACCGGTGTACAGCACCTCGAAGTACGCCTCGTCAGGAGCGTCTGGGAAACGCATCAGCTTCAGCCTGTTGTCGGTGAGCGGGTGGGCACCGGCCGAGAACGGCAGCACCTGCACCTGGACGCGGCCGGAGCGGATCAGCTTGGCGATGTGGCGCAGTTGCCGCGCCATCACCTCCGGGCCGCCCACCACCGTGCGCAGCACCGCTTCGCTGAGGATCGCCCACATCCGCGGCTTGGTCGGGTCGTCGAAGATCTTGGCCCTGTTGATCCTGTTGACGACGCGCTGGTCAAGCTTCCCGGCCTGGATGTTGGGCTCCGTGCCGATGTTGATCGCGCGCGCGTAGTCGGCGGTCTGCAGCAGCCCCGGCACCGCGCCCGCCGCGTACTCCTCGATCACCTCGGCCAGCTTCTCCGACTCCGCCGCCTCCGCGAAGTGCGGGGCGAACTGGGCCTCGTCCAGCGTCGGGAGCCACCGTTCGAAGAAGCCGTTCGCGTTCAGCTCCTTGTCCAGCCGTTTGGCGTCCTCCAGGCGCGGGCGCCTTCGGCCCGCCTCGATGTGGGCGATCATCGAGGGCGAGACGATCACCGCCTCGCCCAGGGAGAGTTGGGTGTGGCCGGCCGCCTCCCTCCGGAGTCGCAGCTCCTCGCCGTACTTGCGGCGCGTCATCATCGGCTCGGTCGCATCGTTGGCCATGGTCCGGAACTCCCGTCTTGACAGCGCCCGTGGAAGGCCCCCACGGCTTCCACCCGCGGCGCGATGACGGCAGTCTGTGAGCGTGGGGCCACGCAGCGCAACAGGGCCTCACCTGCCACGAACGTGAGGGAGCAAAAGGTCAGATGAGCTACGACCGAGACCGTGACCGCCCGCTCTCCGAGTCGAGCCTGCGGCTGCTGCCGTGGGAGTCGCCGGAGGGCAAGCCGTGCTATCTCAGGGGCGACGAGGGCGATCCCGGCCGGCTCGCGTTGGTCGCGGACCGAGCCGAGGAGGATCAACTGCGGCTCGGCGCGAACGCGTTGGCCCATGCCGAGCGCGTCCTCGGCGTCCCCACCGCCGGCCCCCTGACCCTGCGGGTGGCCCTCCAACGGTCCGCGACCTCGCTCTCCGACACCCTCCGCATCGCCGACAGCCGGGGCGCCCGGCTCGCCGACCAGGATCCGGCCCAGTAGCGCGGTATTTCTCTATCGCAAATTCGCTATCCTGCAATAGGGGATGATCGCCCAGCGCCGACGAGATACCACCTTCACGACAAAGTGCCTGCTCTTGAGGAAGATTTGAGCTTTCGTTCTCGACACGCGTGTCGAGGCACCAAGAAAGCCTGACACCCATTCTTTACAAGAGAAAAGCCGTGGGGATACGCTCTCGAACACCCCCGAACGCGCCGGTGCCCGCTCCCCTCCCCTGAGGGCGGGCGCCGGCGCTCCCCCTGACCGGGTGTCAGTCCAGGGCGGCGGCCTTGCGCAGCAGCACGGACCGCTCGCGCGCGTTGCCGCACAGCCGGGCGGCGAGCTCCAGTTCGGCCCGCGCCTCCACCGGGCGGCCGAGTCGGGTGAGCAGTTCGCCGCGCACGCTCGGCAACAGGTGGGAGCCGGAGAGCCGTCCGGAGACGGCCAGTTCGTCCACGAGGGCCAGCGCCTCGCCTGGTCCCTCTGCCATGGCGACCGCGACGGCCCGGTTGAGCTCGACGACGGGTGAGGGGGCCACCCGGCCGAGCGCCTCGTAGAGGAGCACGATCCGCTGCCAGTCGGTCTCCGCGACGGAGGACGCCGCCGCGTGGCACGAGGCGATGGCCGCCTGGAGACCGTAGGGGCCGAGCCCTCGCCCGCGCGCCGCCGCCAGGCCGAGCGCCGCGAGGCCGCGCCGGATGGCGGACCGGTCCCACAGGCGCCGGTCTTGGTCCTCCAGGAGCACCACCTCGCCGTCGCGCCCGACGCGTGCCGGGAAGCGCGCGGCCGTCAGTTCGCACAGCGACAGCAGGCCGTGCACCTCCGGCTCGTCGGGCAGCAGCGCGGACAGCATCCGGGCCAGCCGGATCGCCTCGTACGCGAGCTCCTGCCGCAGCAGCCGGTCGCCTCCGGTCGCCGTCGAGCCCTCCGTGAAGATCACGTACAGCACGCTCAGGACGCCGCCGAGGCGCTCGCGCCGCTCCTCGGCCGGCGGCAGCTCGAACGGCACGCCAGCCGCCGCGATCGTCTTCTTCGCCCGGGTGATCCGCGCCTGCACGGTCGGCACAGGCACGAGGAACGCGCGGGCGATCTCCTCGCTCGACAGGCCACCGACCGTGCGCAGCGTCAGGGCGACGCGGGCCTCGGGCGCGAGAACCGGATGGCAGGCGACGAACATCAACGCGAGGACGTCGTCGTCGACCCGGTCCGGGTCCCACGGCAGGTCGTCGGAGCGCTCGGGCGGGGCGAGCGCGCCCGAGCTGGCCTGCCCCTCCCCCAGCTGGCCGGCGAGGTGCGCGTAGCGCTCGTCGAGGCCCGACCGGCGGCGGAAGCCGTCGATGGCGCGCCGGCGCGCGGTGGCGAGCAGCCAGCCCACCGGGTTCGCCGGGGCGCCGTCCCGGGACCAGGTGACGAGCGCCTCCGCCACCGCCTCCTGCGCGACGTCCTCGGCGAGGGCGAAGTCCCCGGTGTAGCGGGCCAGCGCGCCGATGATGCGGGGGGACTCGATCCGCCAGACCGCCTCGACGGCCCGCCGCGCCGACTCGGTGACCGGCGGGCCGTCGTCGACCGGCATCGGCGTCAGAGCTGGCCGGTCCGCTCGCGCCATGCCCGCTCCTTGATGATCCACTCGTTGTCCTGCGGGAACTCGTCGATGCTCGGCACCCGGCGGATCTCACACTTCGCGCCGGGGATGGCGGGCATCCGCCTGGCCCACTCGACGGCCTCCTCCTTGGAGGCCACCTCCAGGATGTAGAAGCCGCCGAACAGCTCCTTGGTCTCGCCGTAGGGGCCGTCGGTCACGACCGGCGTCTCGCCGCTGTAGTCGACGACCACGCCCTTCGACGGGTCGTCAAGGCCCTCGGCGGCCACCAGCACGCCGGCCTTGATCAGCTCGTCGTTGAAGCGGCCCACCACCTCGAGCATCTCCTCGAAGGGCGTCTCCATCATCTTGGCGTTGGACTCGTCGGTGCCCCGCATGATCAGCATGTACTTCGCCATCGTCGCTCTCCTCCGTCTCACCGAGGGCCGTCCTTCGACCCTCTCACCCCAAGGTCGAACGGGGAGGCCGCGGATCGACACGACGCACGAACGAATCGCGGAGTTTTTCAGTCGACCGGCGACGGGTGTCACCCGACGACGTACGACTCGTCCCCGAAGTCGGCGACGAGCTTCAGCTTGCCGCCGAGCGCCTTGACATAGGCGGCGAGCGTCTCGACCTCGCTCCGCCCCACCTGTCCCTTCTCGATGCGGGACACCCGCGCCTGGGTGACGCCCATGGCTCGGGCGACCTCCACCTGCGTGGTGTGCTGGCGCTTACGAAGCTCGGCGAGCCGATGCACGCGCGAGGCGGTGATCATCGCCTGGGCGCCCCGTTCGATCTCCTCCTTCTCGGCCTCGGTGAAGTGGAACTCCTCCTTCAGCCTCTCCCAGGACACGGCCTGGGGGTCCTTCGAGTGGTCCTGCGCCATCACGTTCCCGCCTCTCCCTCGATTCGTTTCAGATGGTGGGCGTATGCCTCTTCTGCCAGCGGC
This sequence comes from Streptomyces sp. NPDC127098, assembly GCF_042722465.1. Classification (NCBI taxonomy): domain Bacteria; kingdom Bacillati; phylum Actinomycetota; class Actinomycetes; order Kitasatosporales; family Streptomycetaceae; genus Streptomyces; species Streptomyces sp. NPDC127098. The sequence continues at coordinate 35,043 of NZ_JBHXFJ010000067.1, read as the reverse complement.
ACGGTCTTCCGATACCACCCGGACCAGTTGCCCGCCTTGTCGCCGCCGACGAGGATCACCGCCTGTCGAACAGGGTCGAAGACGAACAGCAGGCGGACCTCGCTCGCACCCGTCGACCCCGGGCGCAACTCCTTGAGATTCGGCAGCTCGGAGCCCTTGATCGTGTCCACCAGCGGCCGGCCCAGGGCCGGGCCTTCTTCCTGCAACGCGGTGATCGCCTTGCTGACCTGTATCAGGGTGAGACGGTCGGTACGTCGGAGATCATGTAGCCACGACAGGGCCGGCTCGACGACGACGATCTCCCAGGTCATTCAGGCGACACCTCTCACCAGGCAGTTATAACTCTGCCAGCATACAACTTCAGCGTCATGCGCGGCCTCAGTCGGACCCCAGCACCGCCAGGGCCAGCCGCTGCACGGAGCGGGTGAAGTGGCGGGGGTCGTCCGGTGTGGTGACGTGGCGGACGAGGTCGCCGTCGAAGGTGGCGAGGAGGGCGTGGGCGAGGAAGTCCGCGTCGGCGTCCGGGCGGCCGGCGGCGACCAGGCCGGCCAGGTGGGCGTGCCAGAAGCGGTAGCTGGGGTCGGCGAACTTGTCCTCCGCGCACGCCTGCTCGTGCGCGGCGAACAGGACGGCGTTGCGCTCGGCGATGGCGCCGAGGCCGTCGAGGAAGGCGAGCAGCCGCTCCCGGACGGGCGCGCCAGGGCCGAGGGGCGGGGGCCCTTCGGCGACGGCCTCGCGCAGTTCGCGAGACCGCTCCTCGAGCAGCGCCTGGAGCAGCCCGGCGCGACTGCCGAAGCGGCGGAAGACGGTGCCCTTGCCGACGCCGGCGAGGGCGGCGACCCGGTCGAGGGAGACGTGGTCGCCGCCGCCCTCGGCGAGGAGCCGTTCGGTGGCGTCCAGCACGGCGCGGCGGTTGCGGGCCGCGTCGGCACGCTCGGGCATCCCGGCTCTCCTCACGGACGACAACTCGGACCGGCAGTCCGGTTATGCTACCGTGCGTCGACCAACCGGACCGCCAGTCCGATTACTCCCTCCGAAGGGTCCTCCGCCATGCGCGCGCTCCTCGTCGACCCCGACGCTCCCGGCTCGCTCCGGCTCTCCACCGCCGCCGAGCCCGAGCCGGCCCCGCACGAGCTGCTCATCGACGTCACCCACATCTCCCTCAACCGGGGCGAGGTCCAGTTCGCCGGCCGGCGTCCCCCCGGCACCGTGCACGGCTACGACGCGGCCGGCGTGGTCGCGCGGGCCGCCGCGAACGGCTCGGGTCCCGCCGTGGGAGCCCGGGTCGCGGCCTTCGGCCCCGGTGCCTGGGCGGAGCGGATGGCCGTGGACACCACGGCAGTGGCCGAGGTGCCGGACGGCGTCGACCCGGCCGACGCGGCCGCCCTGCCGATGGCCGGCGTCACCGCACTGCGGACGCTGCGCGCGCGGGACATCCTGGGCCGCCGGGTCCTGATCACCGGCGCGGCGGGTGGGGTCGGCCGGTACGCCGTCCAGCTCGCGGCGCTCGGCGGAGCGCAGGTGATCGCCTCCGTGGGCTCGGCGGCCCGCGCCGCCGGCCTGCCGGAGCTCGGCGCGCACCAGGTGGTGACGGGCCTCGACGGGATCGACCGGCCGGTCGACCTGATCCTCGACACGGTCGGCGGACCGCAGCTCGCCGCCGCCTGGGAGCTGCTCGCACCGGGCGGCGTCGTCCGGAACATCGGCTGGGCGTCCGACGAGCCGGCGGTCTTCGCCCCCTACTCGCTGTTCTCCATCGGGCCCGCCAAGACGATGAGCACGTTCGGCGACGTCCGGGAGGTCGGCCCCGACCTGGGCACCCTGCTCGGCCTGGTCGCCGCGGGCCGCCTCTCCCCGGAGATCGACTGGCACGGCCCCTGGGAGCGGATCGACGAGGCGACGCGGGCGCTGCTCGACCGGCGGGTGGCCGGCAAGGCGGTGCTCGCCCTGTAGGAACGCCGTCGGGGGGGGCCCCCCCCGGGGGGGCGGGGCCCCCCGGCCGGGGGCCCCGGCGGGGGGCGGGCGGTGGTACGCCCCAGGTGGACCCCCGCGCGCCCCCGCGCCCCCGGCGGTAGGGCCCCAGGCCCA
>NZ_JBHXFJ010000067.1:0-32945 GCF_042722465.1 Streptomyces sp. NPDC127098 | reverse complement strand
CGTGGCGCCGCGGGCGCTGCGCCCCCGGGGGGGGGCCGGCATGGGGGGGCTCGCCCTGTAGGAACGCCGGCGGGCCCGCCCCCCGGAGGGGGAACGGGCCCGACGGACGGTACTCGGCGAGGTCAGGCGTCCTTGGACTCGCCCTTGGTCTCCTCGGCGGCCTCGTCGGCAGCCTCGTTGACGGCCTCGGTCTCCTCGTCCGCCTTCGACAGGTCGGCCTTGGCCTCGTCGGCCTCCTTCACCGCGCGGCGGGTGGCGGCCTCGGCCTCACCGACAGCGGCCTGCTGCACGGTCAGGGCCTCCACCAGCTCGATCACGGCCATCGGGGCGTTGTCGCCACGACGCGGACCGATCTTGGTGATCCGGGTGTAGCCGCCCGGGCGGTTGGCGAACTTGGGGCCGATCTCCGTGAAGAGCGTGTGGACGACGCTCTTGTCGGTGATCGTCTGCATCACCTGGCGACGGTTGTGCAGGTCGCCCTTCTTGGCCTTGGTGATCAGGCGCTCGGCTACCGGGCGCAGCCGGCGGGCCTTGGCCACGGTGGTGGTGATGCGGCCGTGCTCGAACAGCGCCGTGGCGAGGTTCGCGATCATCAGCCGCTCATGGGCGGGGCTGCCGCCCAGCCTGCGGCCCTTGGTGGGCGTAGGCATATCTCTCTCCTGTCGTTCTGCGCCGGCCGTGTCAGGTACCGACGTCAGTCATGACGCCCGGGAGATTCCCCGGACGCCGCGCGCCTGCGGCGAGCCACAGGCGTTCCGCACCGGCCGTACGAGGTACCGGTGACGGTGGCCGCCGGACCGGCCTGGCGGCCGGTCCGTGGCCGTTACCGGCCCCGGGAGCGAACCCCTCGGGCCGGGCGGGCCGAACACCGAGCGGCCCGGGCCCGGCGGCCCGGCCCTCCACGGTACCGGCCCGCCGGCGGCGGGCCGACCGGGCCCGGCTCCGGGAGCTTCGCTCCCGAGCCTGGGCCGTCGGCCGAAGGCCGGTAGGCCTCTGGCCAAGCCGCCGGCAGGCGACCGGCACCGCCCGGCCGGAGGCCGGGCGGTAGCCGTGGCCGCGGCACGTGGCCAAGCCACAGCGGCCAGCGGCCTAGTACTGCTCGGTCTCCGCGAAGCCGGTGTCGCCGTCGTCGTCGGCGCCGAAGGCGTCGGCCGCGGTGGTGGGGTCGAATCCGGGCGGGCTGTCCTTGAGGGCCAGGCCCATGCCGGCCAACTTCGCCTTGACCTCGTCGATCGACTTGGCACCGAAGTTGCGGATGTCCAGCAGGTCCGCCTCGGAGCGGGCGACGAGCTCGCCGACCGAGTGGATGCCCTCGCGCTTGAGGCAGTTGTAGGAGCGGACCGTGAGCTCCAGCTCCTCGATCGGCAGCGCCAGGTCCGCGGCGAGCGCCGCGTCCGTCGGCGACGGGCCCATGTCGATGCCCTCGGCGTCGACGTTGAGCTCGCGGGCCAGACCGAACAGCTCGACCAGCGTCTTGCCGGCGGACGCCATGGCGTCACGCGGCCGCATGGCCTCCTTGGTCTCGACGTCGACGATCAGCTTGTCGAAGTCGGTGCGCTGCTCGACGCGGGTGGCCTCCACCTTGTAGGTGACCTTCAGCACCGGGCTGTAGATCGAGTCGACCGGGATGCGGCCGATCTCCTGGCCGACCTGCTTGTTCTGCACGGCCGAGACGTAGCCGCGACCGCGCTCGACGGTCAGCTCCATCTCCAGCTTGCCCTTGCCGTTCAGGCTGGCCAGGACCAGGTCGGGGTTGTGCACCTCGACACCGGCCGGCGGCGCGATGTCGGCGGCGGTGACCAGCCCCGGGCCCTGCTTGCGCAGGTACATCACGACCGGCTCGTCGTGCTCCGAGGAGACGACCAGCTGCTTGATGTTCAGGATCAGGTCGGTGACGTCCTCCTTGACGCCCGGCACGGTGGTGAACTCGTGCAGCACGCCGTCGATGCGGATGCTGGTGACGGCGGCGCCGGGGATGGAGGACAGCAGGGTCCGGCGCAGCGAGTTGCCGAGGGTGTAGCCGAAGCCCGGCTCCAGCGGCTCGATCACGAACCGGGAGCGGAACTCGTCGACGACCTCTTCGGTCAGGGAGGGGCGCTGAGCGATCAGCATGGGTTACGACTCCAGTCTCCGGCACCCGCTATTTGATGCCGGACCAGACGACACAACGATATTTCGAGGGTAAGGGCGGGGCCGACCGAAACGGCCGACCCCGCCCACCCGGGTCACTTCGAGTACAGCTCGACGATCAGCTGCTCCTGCACCTGGGTGTCGATCACCTGGCGCTCGGGCAGCGAGTGGACGAGGATCCGCAAGCTCGACGGGATCGACTCCAGCCACGCCGGAACGGTCTTGTCGCCGGCCTCCGCCTGGGCCACCTGGAAGGGGGTCAGGGTGCGGGAGGACTCGCGGACCTCGATGATGTCGTTCGGCGACACCCGCGCGGACGGGATGTCGGTCTTCCGGCCGTTGACCGTGATGTGGCCGTGCCGGACGAGCTGACGGGCGTGGTCACGGGACTTGGCGAAGCCGGCCCGGTAGACCACGTTGTCGAGGCGGGACTCGAGGATGCGCAGCAGGTTCTCACCGGTCTTGCCGGACTGCCGGTTGGCCTCGTTGTAGTACCCACGGAACTGCTTCTCGAGGACACCGTAGATCCGCGCGCACTTCTGCTTCTCACGCTTCTGCAGCAGGTACTCGCTGTCCTTGGTGCGCCCGCGCCCGTGCTCACCCGGGGGGTAAGGACGGATCTCGATCGGGCACTTCGCGCTCTCGCACTTCGCTCCCTTGAGGAAGAGCTTCTGCTTCTCCCGACGGCAACGCTTGCAGTCGGCCCCGGTGTAACGCGCCATAGTCTTCTTGTCTCCTACTTCACTTCGCTCAGACGCGGCGGCGCTTGGGCGGGCGGCAGCCGTTGTGCGGGGTCGGGGTGACGTCCTGGATCGAGCCCACCTCGAGGCCGGTGGCCTGGAGGGAACGGATCGCGGTCTCCCGGCCGGAGCCGGGGCCCTTCACGAAGACGTCGACCTTCCGCATGCCGTGCTCCTGGGCACGACGCGCGGCGTTCTCCGCGGCCATCTGAGCGGCGAACGGCGTGGACTTCCGGGAGCCCTTGAAGCCGACGTGGCCGGCCGAGGCCCAGGAGATCACGTTGCCGGACGGGTCGGTGATCGAGACGATGGTGTTGTTGAACGTGCTCTTGATGTGGGCGTGCCCATGAGCGACGTTCTTCTTTTCCTTGCGGCGCACCTTCTTGGCGCCGGCAGTACGGCCCTTTGGCGGCATCTGCTTGGTTTCTCCCCTGGAGGTGGTCGGTCCTGCTTACCGGACCGCTGGACGAGCGTGATCCGGTGCGGACTACTTCTTGCCCGGCTTCTTCTTGCCGGCGATCGCGCGACGCGGGCCCTTGCGGGTACGCGCGTTGGTCTTGGTGCGCTGGCCGTGGACGGGCAGGCCACGACGGTGGCGCAGCCCCTCGTAGCAGCCGATCTCGACCTTGCGACGGATGTCGGCCTGGATCTCGCGACGGAGGTCACCCTCGGTCTTGATGTTGGCGTCCACGTACTCGCGGAGCTTGACGAGGTCCTCCTCGCCAAGGTCGCGGACGCGGGTGTCCGGGTTGACCCCGGTGCTGGCCAGCGTCTCCTTGGCAAGGGTGCGCCCGATGCCGAAGACGTAGGTGAGGGCGACCTCGACGCGCTTGTCGCGCGGGAGGTCGACGCCTGCGAGGCGTGCCATAGTGCGTGGCTCCTGGTGATTGGTGGAGGTCTGCCGCAGCACCGTTCCCGGCCTGGCGAGCCGGGTCCCCGGCCTCCGCCGAGGGTGTCGTCCCCGCGCGACTCTCGGCGCGAGGGGTCGGGTGACTGCGATTCTCTTGTCTGGGTGCGTCGCGCGAAGCGGCCGCGAAAGTGCTGGCTGGTAGAGCCGCGATCAGCCCTGGCGCTGCTTGTGGCGCAGGTTCTCGCAGATGACCATGACCCGACCGTGGCGGCGGATCACCTTGCACTTGTCGCAGATCTTCTTGACGCTCGGCCTGACCTTCATGGGTTTCTCAGGTTCTCCGGGTCTAGGTCTACTTGTAGCGGTAGACGATCCGCCCGCGCGTCAGGTCGTAGGGAGACAGCTCCACCACGACCCGGTCGTCGGGAAGGATACGGATGTAGTGCATCCGCATCTTGCCGCTGATGTGCGCGAGGACCTGGTGGCCGTTCTGAAGCTCCACCCTGAACATCGCGTTCGGCAGAGACTCGACGACCGTGCCCTCGATCTCGATGGCCCCTTGTTTTTTGGCCATGCTTGAGCGCTTCACCTTCCGGGATCGGCTACCTGGATGGCCCCGCGCACACAAAGGGAGAGGGTGCACAGAACCGACTCATCAGAGTACGGCACCCCACCCGAAAAGACCAATCAGACCCATCATGAGGGTCTTCCCACCGAGAAAGATCATTAAGCCAACGGATCGGGGGCGGCCGTCACGCCGAGCTCGGCCAGCCGGGCCCGGCCACCGTCCGGGGCGGTGAGGACCAGCGGCCCGTCCTCGGTGAGCGCCACCGAGTGCTCCCAGTGGGAGGCCCAGCTGCCGTCGTTGGTCTTGACGGTCCACTCGTCGGCCAGCACGTGCGTCCTGGGGGTGCCGAGCGAGATCATCGGCTCGATCGCCAGGCAGAACCCGGGCACGAAGCGCGGGCCGCGGCCGCGCCTGCGGTCCACGTAGTTCAGCAGGTGCGGGTCCATGTGCATCTCGCTGCCGATGCCGTGGCCGCCGTAGTCCTCGACGATGCCGTATCTGCCGGAGGCGGGCCGCGGCTGGCGGCGGATGTAGCTCTCGATGGCCTTGGAGACGTCCACCAGGCGGTTGCCCTTGCGGAACGCGGCGATGCCGGCCCACAGGGACGCCTCGGTCACCCGGCTGAGCTCGACGAGCTCGGGGGCGTGGCCCTCGCCGACCAGCACGGTCAGCGCGGCGTCCGCGTGCCAGCCGTCGACGATCGCGCCGGCGTCGATCGACAGCACGTCACCGGACTTCAGCACGGTCTCGCGGTCCGGGATGCCGTGCACCACGATGTCGTTGACCGAGGTGCAGATGGTCGCCGGGAAGCCGCCGTAGCCCAGGAAGTTGGGCTTGGCGCCGTGGTCGGCCAGGGTCTGGGCGGCGACGTCGTCCAGGTCCTTGGTGGTGGCGCCGGGGACCGCGGCCTCCGCCGTCCTGCGGTGTATCTCGGCCACCACCAGGCCGGCGGCCCGCATCTTGGCGATCTGCTCGGGGGTCTTGATCTCGACCATGGTTGCGATCCTCGCCGACTGAGCGGCTCTGTCGAAGTACGGTGCGGTGGGCGCCCGCTCAGGGGCGCAGGGGCCGCGGCGTCAGGCGGCTCGGCCGCGTGGGCGCGACCAGCCACCCGCGGCCCGCGGTGACCTGCCCGCACCTCCAGCGGAGCGCCTAGGTGCGCGAGGGGAGGGCGGCCAGCGCCCGCCTCGTCACCTCGGGCACCGGGGCCAGGGCCGTGATCGTCACGACCAGGCCCTGCTCCCGGTAGTAGTCGATGATCGGCTCGGTCTCCTCGTGGTAGACCGCGAGGCGCTTGCGCACCGTCTCCTCGTGGTCGTCGTCCCGCTGGTAGAGCTCGCCGCCGCACTCGTCGCAGACGCCCTCGACCTCGGGCTTCTTGTACTCCACGTGGAAGGTGTGGCTGCTGTCCTTCCGGCAGGTGCGCCGGCCGGCGATGCGCTTGACCACCTCTTCCTCGGGGACCTCCAGGTCGAGCACGGCGTCGAGCCGCTGCCCCTGCTCCTCGAGCAACGCGTCCAGGGCCTTGGCCTGGCCGATGTTGCGGGGGAAGCCGTCCAACAGGAATCCGTCCTCGGCGTCCGGTTTCGCCATCCGGTCCGCGGCCATCGCGATGGTGACCTCGTCCGGCACCAGGCCGCCGGAGCGCAGGATCGACTCGACCTGGCGGCCGAGCTCCGTGCCCTGGCTGATGTTGGCGCGGAAAAGGTCGCCGGTGGAGATGTGCGGAATGTCCAGGCGCTGGGCGAGCAACGCGGCCTGCGTGCCCTTGCCCGCGCCCGGCGGACCGACGAGGACGATTCGCATCAGCGGAGGAACCCTTCGTAGTTGCGCTGGTGGAGCTGGCTCTCGATCTGCCGCACCGTCTCCAGGCCGACACCCACGATGATCAGGATGGAGGTGCCACCGAAGGGGAAGTCCTGCTGAGCGTCGAACATCACCAGCGCCACGGTGGGCACCAGGGCGATCAGGCCGAGGTAGAGCGATCCCGGCCAGGTGATGCGGTTCAGCACGTAGCTCAGGTACTCGACCGTCGGCCGACCCGCACGGATGCCCGGGATAAAACCACCATACTTCTTCATGTTTTCGGCCACCTCTTCGGGGTTGAAGGTGATGGCCACGTAGAAGAAGGCGAAGAAGACGATCAACAGGAAGTAGGTGACGATGTAGTACGGGTGGTCGCCACCGGCGAAGTACCGGTTGATCCAGTCCGCCCAGCCCGCGTCGGAGCCGGCGAACTGCACCAGCAGCTGCGGGATGTAGAGCAGCGAGGAGGCGAAGATCACCGGGATCACACCGGCCTGGTTGACCTTGAGCGGGATGTAGGTGGAGGTGCCGCCGTAGGAGCGCCGACCGATCATGCGCTTCGCGTACTGCACCGGGATCCGGCGCTGGGCCAGCTCGACGAAGAGCACGAGGCCGACCATGGCGAGACCGCAGGCGACGACGACGCCGAACTCGATCCAGCCGTCGGCGAGGCTGCCCTGCTGCTTGATCTGCCACATGGCGCCGGGGAAGCCGGCGGCGATGGACACGAACATCAACATGGACATGCCATTACCGATACCCCGGTCCGTGATCAGCTCACCCATCCACATGATGAGCGCGGTCGCCGAGGTGAGCGCTACCACCATCACCAGGGTGGTGAAGATCGAGTCGTCCGGGATGATGTCGTTCGCCACCGAGCACTGGGGGAACAGGGTGCCACTGCGGGCGGTCGCCACCAGACCCGTGGCCTGGAGCACCGCCAGCGCCATCGTCAGGTAGCGGGTGTACTGGGTGATCTTCGCCTGGCCGGCCTGGCCCTCCTTCTTCAGGGCCTCCAGCCGCGGGATCACCACGACCAGCAGTTGGAGGATGATGCTCGCCGTGATGTACGGCATGATCCCCAGCGCGAAGATGGTCAACTGCAACAGCGCCCCGCCGCTGAGCACGTTGACCAGACCGAACAGGCCGGAGCCCGCCCCCGCGGCGTCCGCCTCCCTTACGCACTGATCGACATTCTGGAAGCTGACGCCCGGCACCGGCACATGCTGTCCGAGCCGGAACACCACGACGATGCCCAGAGTGAAGAGCAGCTTCTTACGCAGATCGGGCGTCTGGAACGCCCGGGCGAACGCGGTGAGCACGGCTCCTCCAGCGCCTCCCCGCCTGCGGCGGTGGAGGTTCGGTCTTGAAGTCCAATGAGTGACAGAACGAGTGGGACAGTTCTAGGGCACAGCGAGAGCTGAGAAAGCGCAACGGACGCAACCTTACCGGCGGATAGGCCAGGCCGGAACGACTGACCGGGGATGCCCAAGAAGCAGACATCCCCGGTCACTCACATTTCCGACCTGCCGAACGCCGGTTCAGGAACGCTCGGTGACGGTGCCGCCCGCGGCGGTGATCTTCTCCTTGGCGGAGGCGGAGACGGCGTCGACCGTCACCGTCAGCGCCACCGAGATCTCGCCGGTGCCGAGCACCTTGACCAGCTCGTTCTTCCGAACCGCGCCCTTGGCCACCAGGTCATCGACGGTGACCTCGCCGCCCTCCGGGTAGAGCACCGCGAGCCGCTCCAGGTTGACGACCTGGAACTGCTTGTGCGCGATGCTCTTGAAGCCCTTCATCTTGGGCAGCCGCATGATCAGCGGCAGCTGGCCGCCCTCGAAGCCGGCCCGAACCTGGTACCGCGCCTTGGTGCCCTTGGTGCCGCGACCAGCGGTCTTACCCTTGGACGCCTCACCGCGACCCACCCGGATCTTGGACTTCTTGGCGCCCGGGGCCGGGCGCAGGTCGTGGAGCTTGATCGGCGCGCTCTCGGCGCTCTCCGCGCTGTCCTTGGCGAGCTCCGCCATCTCAGTCCACCTCCTCGACCGTCACCAGATGACGCACGGTGTTGGCCATGCCGCGGATCTCCGGGCGGTCATCCTTGACGACCACGTCGTTGATACGCCGCAGCCCGAGCGAGCGCAGCGTTTCCCTGTGGTTCTGCTTGCTCCCGATCTGGGACTTCACCTGAGTGATCTTCAGCTGCGCCATCACGCACCCACTCCGGCACGCGCCCGCAGCAGAGCGGCGGGGGCGACGTCCTCGAGCGGCAGGCCACGACGGGCCGCGATCTCCTCGGGGCGCTGCAGGCCCTTCAGCGCGGCCACCGTGGCGTGCACGATGTTGATCGGGTTCGACGAACCGAGCGACTTGCTCAGCACGTCGTGAATACCCGCGCACTCCAGCACGGCGCGCACCGGGCCACCGGCGATCACACCGGTACCCGGGGAGGCCGGCTTGAGCAGCACGACGCCCGCCGCCTCCTCGCCCTGGATCGGGTGCGGGATGGTGCCCTGGATCCGGGGGACCTTGAAGAAGTGCTTCTTGGCCTCCTCAACGCCCTTGGCGATGGCGGCCGGCACCTCCTTGGCCTTGCCGTAACCGACACCCACGGTGCCGTCACCGTCGCCCACCACGACCAGCGCGGTGAAGCTGAAGCGACGACCACCCTTCACTACCTTGGCGACACGGTTGATCGCGACGACGCGCTCGACGTACGCGGTCTTCTCAGCGGCGGCGCCGCCGTCCCGGCCCTTACGGTCCCGCCGCTCGCCGCCACCGGCGCCGCCACCGCGGCGCTGGGGTCCAGCCATTGGATTACCTCTCTCGTTGCTCGGACGGGACCGGCTCAGAACTTGAGCCCCGCCTCGCGGGCGGCGTCGGCCAGCGCGGCGACGCGCCCGGCGTACTTGTTACCGCCGCGGTCGAACACGACGGTCTCGACACCGGCGGCCTTGGCACGCTCCGCGACCAGGGCGCCGACCTTCTTGGCCTGCGAGCTCTTGTCGCCCTCGCCGCCACGGATCGACGCGTCCAGCGACGAGGCCGAGGCCAGCGTGTGGCCCACGGTGTCGTCGATGACCTGCGCCACCATGTGGCGGTTGGAACGGGTCACGACCAGGCGCGGACGCTCGGGGCTGCCCGAGATCTTCTTGCGGATGCGGATGTGCCGACGCTTGGCCGCCACCCGCTTCCGCGCGTCGCCCTTGGCGATCTTCAGTCCGTATGCCATGGCTACTTACCAGCCTTTCCGACCTTGCGGCGGATGACTTCGCCCTCGTACTTGACGCCCTTGGCCTTGTACGGGTCGGGCTTGCGCAGCTTGCGGATCTTCGCTGCGACCTCGCCCACCTTCTGCTTGTCGATGCCCTCGACACTGAACCGGGTCGGGGTCTCGACCTTGAAGGTGATGCCCTCCGGCGGCTCGATCAGGATGGGGTGGCTGTAGCCCAGGGAGAACTCGAGGTTGCTCCCCTTGGCCTGGACGCGGTAACCGACACCGCTGATCTCAAGCTTCTTGACGTACCCCTGGGTCACGCCGACGATCAGGTTGTCGATCAGCGTGCGGGACAGGCCGTGCAGGGCCCGGTTGCGGTTCTCGTCGTTGGGACGGGTCACCACGATGGTGCCGTCCTCGGCCCGCGCGACCTCGATCGGCGACGCGACGGTGTGCGAGAGGGCACCCTTGGGGCCCTTCACCTCGACCGTGCGGCCCTCGATGGTCACGTCCACGCCGGCGGGAACCGGGATGGGCTGCTTGCCGATGCGCGACATGGCTCTTCCTCCGTTCCCTTCGTCACCAGACGTAGGCGAGGACTTCCCCACCCACGCCCTTCTTCTGCGCCTGCTTGTCGGTGAGCAGCCCGTTGGAGGTGGAGATGATCGCCACACCCAGGCCACCGAGCACCCTCGGCAGGTTGGTTGACTTCGCGTAGACCCGCAGGCCCGGCTTCGAGATCCGCTTGATGCCGGCGATCGAGCGCTCGCGGTTGGGGCCGTACTTCAGCTCGAGGACGAGGGCCTTGCCCACCTGGGCGTCCTCGGTCTTCCAGCCGGTGATGTAGCCCTCCTGCTGGAGGATCTCCGCGATGTGCGTCTTGATCTTGCTGTGCGGCATCACGACGGTGTCGTGGTACGCCGAGTTCGCGTTACGCAGACGTGTGAGCATGTCTGCGATCGGGTCGGTCATGGACATAAAACGGCCTTTGGCCTCTCTCACCGGGGTTTCTCGCGGGGTCCGCGCCACGTCAGCGGCGCGGACACCCACGGGACCTACGGCGTAGTAGGTGTTACCAGGAGCTCTTGGTGACGCCCGGCAGCTCGCCACGGTGCGCCATCTCGCGAAGGCACACGCGGCACAGGCCGAACTTGCGGTACACGGAGTGCGGCCGGCCACAACGCTGGCAGCGCGTGTAGCCACGCGAGCTGAACTTGGGCTTGCGGGCGGCCTTGGCGATCAGAGCCTTCTTCGCCATGGTTCACGCCTCCTTGAACGGGAATCCGAGGAGACGCAGCAGGGTGCGGCCCTCGTCGTCGGTGTTCGCCGTGGTGACCACGGTGATGTCCATGCCCCGGACCCGGTCGATCTGGTCCTGGTCGATCTCATGGAACATGACCTGCTCGGTCAGGCCGAACGTGTAGTTGCCCCGGCCGTCGAACTGCTTCGGCGACAGGCCGCGGAAGTCACGGATCCGCGGCAGCGCCAGCGACAGCAGGCGGTCGAGGAACTCCCACATGCGGTCGCCGCGCAGCGTCACGTGCGCGCCGATCGGCATGCCCTCGCGCAGCTTGAACTGCGCGATGGACTTGCGGGCCTTGGTCACGGTCGGCTTCTGGCCGGTGATCGTGGCGAGGTCGCGGACGGCGCCGTCGATCAGCTTGGAGTCGCGGGCGGCGTCGCCCACACCCATGTTGACCACGATCTTGGTCAGCCCCGGCACCTGCATGACGTTGGCGTACTTGTACTCGTCACGCAGCTTGCCGGCGATCTCCTCGCGGTACCGCGTCTTCAGACGCGGCGCGGTGGTCGTCGGAGTAGCAGTGGTCATCAGATGTCCTCACCGGTCCGCCGGGCAACGCGGATCTTGTTGCCGTTGTCGTCGAAGCGGTAGCCGACGCGGGTGGTGACCTTCTTGCCGTCCTTCTCCACCACGAGCGCGACGTTGCTCACGTGGATCGGGGCCTCGGTGGTGATGATGCCACCGGTCTTGGAACCACGGGCGGTCGTGCCGGCCTTGGTGTGCTTCTTGACCCGGTTGACACCCTCGACCAGGACGCGGTCCTCGCGGGGGTAGGCCACGATGACCTTGCCCTGCTTGCCCTTGTCCTTGCCGGTGATGACCTGAACCAGGTCGCCCTTCTTGATCTTCATGCTCACAGCACCTCCGGCGCGAGCGAGATGATCTTCATGAACTTCTTCTCGCGCAGTTCACGGCCGACCGGGCCGAAGATACGGGTGCCACGGGGGTCGCCGTCGTTCTTCAGGATGACGGCGGCGTTCTCGTCGAAGCGGATGTACGAACCGTCCGGACGACGGCGCTCCTTGACGGCGCGCACGACGACCGCCTTGACGACGTCACCCTTCTTGACGTTACCGCCCGGGATCGCGTCCTTGACGGTGGCGACGATGACGTCGCCGATGCCCGCGTAACGGCGACCGGATCCGCCCAGAACACGGATGCAGAGAATCTCCTTCGCACCCGTGTTGTCGGCGACACGCAGTCGCGACTCCTGCTGGATCATGTCGTTACTTCGCCTTCTCCAGAATCTCCACGACGCGCCAGCGCTTGGTAGCGGACAGCGGCCGGGTCTCCATCAGGAGAACGCGGTCACCGACACCGGCGGCGTTCTGCTCGTCGTGCGCCTTGAGCTTGTTGGTACGGCGGATGATCTTGCCGTACAGCGCGTGCTTGACCCGGTCCTCGACGGCGACGACGACGGTCTTGTCCATCTTGTCGCTGACGACCAGACCCTCGCGCGTCTTACGCCGGCCGCGCTCGGTCGTCTCAGTCACAGTGTTCTCACTCATCAGGCGCTCTCCACCGCCTCGGCAGCCTCGGCCGGCGCCGCCACCGTCTCGATGCCGAGCTCGCGCTCGCGCATGAGGGTGTAGACCCGGGCGATGTCCTTGCGCACGGCCTTCAGCCGGCTGTTGTTCTCCAGCTGCCCGGTCGCCGCCTGGAAGCGGAGGCGGAACAGCTCCTCCTTGGCCTCGCGCAGCTTCACAACGAGCTCCTCGTTGTTCAGCTCACGCAGCTCGGAGACCTTGGTACCGGCTGCCATCACGCCTCACCTGCCTCGCGCCGAACGATCCGGCACTTCATCGGAAGCTTGTGCGCGGCGCGGATCAGCGCCTCACGAGCGATCTTCTCGTTGGGGTAGGAGAGCTCGAACATCACCCGACCGGGCTTGACGTTCGCGACCCACCACTCCGGCGAACCCTTACCGGAACCCATGCGGGTCTCGGCGGGCTTCTTGGTCAGCGGACGGTCCGGGTAGATGTTGATCCACACCTTGCCGCCACGCTTGATGTGCCGGGTCATCGAGATACGCGCGGCCTCGATCTGCCGGTTGGTGACGTACGCGGCGGTCACGGCCTGGATGCCGTACTCGCCGAACGAGACCTCGGTGCCACCCTTGGCCTTGCCACTGCGCTTCGGGTGGTGCTGCTTGCGGTACTTGACCTTGCGGGGAATCAGCATGGTCTCAGCTCTCCGATCCGGACGTGCTCTCGCCGGCCGGAGCCGCGGCCGGAGCGTCGGCCTTGGGGGCCTCGGCGGCGGGCGCACCCTGCTGCTGCTGCGGACGACGGCCACGGCCGCCGCGCTCGCCACGACCACCGCGGGCCGGGCGGTCGGCGCCGGCGCCACCACGGGCCGGGCGGTTGCCGGCACGGGCCGCCGCGTTCTCCGCGCGAACCTCGGCGATGTTCTTCACGTCGCCCTTGTAGATCCACACCTTCACACCGATCCGGCCGAAGGTGGTACGGGCCTCGAAGAAGCCGTAGTCCACGTTGGCGCGGAGCGTGTGCAGCGGCACCCGACCCTCGCGGTAGAACTCGGACCGGGACATCTCGGCGCCGCCGAGACGACCACCGCACTGGATCTTGATGCCCTTGGCGCCGGCCTTCAGCGTGCTCTGCATCGACTTGCGCATGGCACGCCGGAAGGAGACGCGGGAGGACAGCTGCTCGGCGACCGCCTGGGCCACCAGCTGGGCGTCCAGCTCGGGGTTCTTGACCTCGAGGATGTTGAACTGGATCTGCTTGCCGGTCAGCTTCTCCAGGTTGCCCCGGAGGCGGTCGGCCTCCGCGCCGCGGCGACCGATGACGATGCCGGGACGGGCGGTGTGGACGTCGACGCGGACCCGGTCCCGGGTGCGCTCGATCTCCACCTTGGAGATGCCGGCCCGCTCCATGCCCTGGGTGAGCATGCGGCGGATCGCGACGTCTTCCTTGACGTAGTCCTTGTAGAGCTTGTCGGCGTACCAGCGCGACTTGAAGTCGGTCGTGACGCCGAGACGGAACCCGTGCGGGTTTACCTTCTGGCCCATTACCGGGTTCCTTCCTTGCTGCTGACGACCACCGTGATGTGGCTGGTCCGCTTACGGATCCGGTAGGCACGGCCCTGGGCGCGCGGCCGGAACCGCTTCAGGGTCGGGCCCTCGTCGACGTACGCCTCGCTGACGTAGAGGCTGTCGACGTCCGTGTGGTTGTAGTTGTGCGCGGCGTTGGCGATGGCGCTGTCAAGCACCTTGCCCACGGGCACACTGGCGGCCTGCGGGGCGAAGCGCAGGACAGCCTGTGCCTCCGCGGCGTTCTTGCCACGGATGAGGTCCACCACACGGCGGGCCTTCATGGGCGTGACGCGGATGTACCGCGCGATAGCCCTGGCTTCCATGGTTGTCCCTTCGGTGTCGGTCATGGTCTGCTAACCCCGCTCAGCGCCGACGCGACTTGCGGTCGTCCTTGACGTGACCGCGGAACGTACGGGTGGGGGCGAACTCGCCGAGCTTGTGGCCGACCATCGACTCGGTGACGAACACCGGGACGTGCTTGCGGCCGTCGTGCACCGCGATCGTGTGGCCCAGCATGTCGGGGACGATCATCGAGCGGCGAGACCAGGTCTTGATGACGTTCTTGGAACCGGATTCGTTCTGCGCGTCCACCTTCTTCATCAGGTGGTCGTCGACGAAGGGTCCCTTCTTGAGACTGCGCGGCATCGAAACCTGCTCCTAGCGCTTCTTGTTCGTCTTGCGGCGGCGGATGATGTACTTGTTGCTGGCCTTCTTCGGCGCGCGAGTCCGGCCTTCCTTCTTGCCCCAGGGCGAGACCGGGTGGCGACCACCCGAGGTCCGGCCCTCGCCACCGCCGTGCGGGTGGTCGACGGGGTTCATCACGACACCGCGGACGCTCGGGCGAACGCCCTTCCAGCGCATCCGGCCGGCCTTGCCCCAGTTGATGTTCGACTGCTCGGCGTTGCCGACCTCGCCGACCGTGGCGCGGCAGCGCACGTCCACGAGACGGATCTCGCCGGACGGCATGCGCAGGTGGGCCATGCGGCCCTCCTTCGCCAGCAGCTGCACCGAGGCACCGGCGGAGCGGGCGAACTTGGCGCCGCCGCCGGGCTGGAGCTCGATCGCGTGGATCACGGTACCGACCGGGATGTTGCGCAGCGGCAGGTTGTTGCCCGGCTTGATGTCGGCACCCGGGCCGTTCTCGACGCGGTCACCCTGTCGCAGGTTGGCCGGGGCGATGATGTAGCGCTTCTCGCCGTCGGCGTAGTGCAGCAGCGCGATCCGCGCGGTGCGGTTCGGGTCGTACTCGATGTGCGCGACCTTGGCCGGCACACCGTCCTTGTCGTGCCGACGGAAGTCGATGACGCGGTAGGCGCGCTTGTGCCCGCCGCCCTGGTGACGGACGGCCACACGACCGGCGTTGTCCCGGCCACCCTTGCTGTGCAGGGGGCGGACCAGCGACTTCTCCGGCGTGGACCGCGTGACCTCGACGAAGTCGGCGACGCTGGCGCCTCGACGGCCCGGAGTCGTCGGCTTGTACTTGCGGATTCCCATTTCTTAGTCCTCGTCCGGTATCGGACGGGCCGGCTCCCCTAGGAGAGGACCGGACCGCCGAAGATGTCGATGCTGTCGCCCTCGGCGAGGGTCACGATGGCGCGCTTGGTGTTGGCGCGCTTTCCGTAGCCGGTGCGGGTCCGCTTGCGCTTCCCCTGCCGGTTGATCGTGTGAACCGACTGGACCTTGACCGAGAAGACCGCCTGGACGGCCTGCTTGATCTGGGTCTTGTTGGCCCGCGGGTCGACGACGAACGTGTACTTGTTCTCGTCGAGCAGCGCGTAGCTCTTCTCGGACACCACGGGCTTGAGCAGCACGTCGTGCGGGGAGGTGAACTCCTTGCTGGAGACGACCTCGGCGACGGTCGAGTCGCTCATCAGGCTTCGCTCCCTTCGGGCTTGTCGAGCGCCACCTTGGCGGTGCCGATCGGGCCGGCCACGAAGCGGTCGAAGGCGGCCTTGGTGAAGACGACGTCGTCGGACTCGAGCACGTCGTAGGTGTTCAGCTGACCCGGGTCGATGATGTGGACCTGGGGCAGGTTGCGGGCCGACAGCCACGCGGCGTTGTCCGCGCGGTCGGCGACCAGCAGCAGCTTCTTGCGGTCGCTGATCTTGCCGAACAGGCCGCGCGCCGCCTTGGTCGAGACCTCGCCGTCCACGACGCCGGTGACGACGTGGATGCGCTCGTGCCTGGCCCGGTCGGTGAGGGCGCTGCGCAGGGCGGCGGCCTTCATCTTCTTCGGGGTGCGCTGCGTGTAGTCACGCGGCACGGGGCCGTGCACGATGCCACCGCCGGTGAACTGCGGGGCGCGGACGGAACCCTGGCGGGCCCGGCCGGTGCCCTTCTGGCGGTACGGCTTCTTGCCACCGCCGCGGACCTCGCCGCGGGACTTGGCCTTGTGCGTGCCCTGGCGGGCGGCGGCCAGCTGCGCGACGACGACCTGGTGCATCAGCGGGACGCTGACGCGCGCGTCGAAGATCTCCGCGGGGAGTTCGACGGAACCGGTCTTCTCGCCAGCGGGCGAAAGGATGTCAACGGTGCTCATGGATCCCTCAAGCCCCCTTGGCCGCGGTACGGACCAGGACGAGGCCGCCGTTGGGGCCGGGCACCGCGCCCTTGATGAGCAGCAGGCCCTTCTCCGCGTCAACGGCGTGGACGGTCAGGTTCTGGGTGGTCACGCGCTCGTTGCCGGTGCGGCCGGCCATGCGCAGACCCTTGAACACGCGGCCCGGGGTGGCGCAGCCACCGATGGAGCCGGGCGAACGGTGCTTGCGCTGCGTGCCGTGCGAGGCGCCGAGGCCGCCGAAGCCGTGGCGCTTCATGACACCGGCGGTGCCCTTGCCCTTGCTGGTGCCGGTCACGTCGACCTTGACGCCCGAGTCGAACACCTCGGCCGTGACCTCCTGGCCGAGGGTGTACTCGCTGGCGTCGGCGGTCCGCAGCTCGACCAGGTGGCGGCGCGGGGTGACGTCGGCCTTGGCGAAGTGGCCCTTGAGGGGCTTGTTCACCTTGCGCGGGTCGATCTCGCCGTAGGCGATCTGGACGGCCGAGTAGCCGTCGCGGTCGTCGGTGCGCACCTGGGTAACGACACAGGGGCCGGCCTTGACCACGGTCACCGGGACGATGCGGTTGTTCTCGTCCCAGACCTGGGTCATGCCGAGCTTCTCGCCCAGGACGCCCTTGATCTGCTTGGTCATCTTCGCTCCCGGCCTCTCAGAGCTTGATCTCGATGTCGACGCCGGCCGGCAGGTCCAGGCGCATCAGCGAGTCAACGGTCTTGGGGGTGGGGTCGAGGATGTCGATCAGCCGCTTGTGGGTGCGCATCTCGAAGTGCTCGCGCGAGTCCTTGTACTTGTGCGGCGACTTGATGACGCAGTACACGTTCTTCTCAGTGGGCAGCGGCACCGGGCCCGCGACCGACGCACCCGTGCGGGTCACCGTCTCGACGATCTTCTTCGCCGAGTTGTCGATGACCTCGTGGTCGTAGGCCTTGAGCCGGATGCGGATCTTCTGTCCCGCCATGGCTACTTCGTAGTCCTGTCTCTTCGTTTCCGCTCTGGCCCCCGGCGCCGTCCTCCGCCCCACCTCCGACCCACGCGGTCGGGCGTGTCGCTCTCCCTCCCTTATTTCGCCGCAGGGCGACCCCGTCGGGGTTTCCACTGCGAGGAGTGGGGGGAGACTGGTGGAGAACTCCACCGGGTACCTGGCTGGAGCCCCGCCCACGCTTCCCGGAAGATCCCGGTATTTCCGCCCTCATCAGGGACGACGAATACAGTGGGACTCGCTTCCGGTCCTCCCGGCGGGAGGCGCGCAGCATCGGCTCTCAACCGAGCAACCTGGTCAGTGTGCCACATGGGTCGGGGCCGGCACCAATCGGTCCTGCCGGACCGAACGGCTCGAAGGGCCCTCCGCCACGACGCACCTCCCTACTCCGGCGCTCCGCGCGGGCGTTCGCGGTCCGCCGCCCTCCCCGGCGCTCCGCGCGGGTGTTCCCCACCCACCCTTCTTCCACTGCGCGGCACGCCGGTCCGGCCCAGCCGGCGCCACGCGGCGCGGCCGTCCGGCCGGGCCCGGCCACGGCGGCGACTCCGCGCCTGGCGCTTCGCGCCGGGGGCGCGCACGCGCGTGCGGCTGGCCGCGGCGGCTGCGCCGCCGGCCGGCGCTCCGGGCCTGTTCCCCCCACCCGCCCGCCCGTTCC
Organism: Streptomyces sp. NPDC127098; assembly: GCF_042722465.1. NCBI lineage: Bacteria > Bacillati > Actinomycetota > Actinomycetes > Kitasatosporales > Streptomycetaceae > Streptomyces > Streptomyces sp. NPDC127098. The sequence continues at coordinate 15,084 of NZ_JBHXFJ010000067.1, read as the reverse complement.
CGCTTCGCCGCGCGAGGCCACCTGCCGAGGGCGGGTGGGTGGGCACGGCACCGCCGGCGGGGCGGGGCGTGGTTGGGAGCCGGCCTGCGGCCGGCTACGCGTGGAGGTGGAGGACGGCCCGTTCCGCCCATTCCGGTGGGGTGGTGACGCGGGAGACGACGATCATCACGGTGAAGGCCAGCGGGACCGTCCAGGCCGCCGGTTGGGCGAGGAGGACGGTGAGCCAGCCGGCGGACGGGTCGGTGAGGACCGAGGCCGCCGCCGCGCCCGTCGCGGCGAGGACGCCGGCCGCCAGGCCGGCGGCCGCGCCGGCGGAGGTCAGGCCGCGCCACCAGATGCCGAGCACGAGCAGTGGGCAGAACGTCGAGGCGGCCACCGCGAAGGCCCAGCCCACGGCCACGTTGATGTCGACCGACCGCGCCGGCAGCGAGAGCAGCACCGCCACCAGCGCGCCGACCACGACCGCGGCCCGCAGCCGCGGCACGCTCGCCCGGGACAGGTCGTGGGAGAGCCCGCCCGCCAGGGCGAGCAGCAGTCCGGAGGACGTGGAGAGGAAGGCCGCGAACGCGCCGGCGGCGACGATCGCGGTCAGCACCGCGCCCCAGCCGCCCGGCACGATCTCGCCCGGCAGCACCACGGTGACGGTGTCCGTGTCGCCGCCGTTCACCAGGTCGGGCGTGAAGACCCGGCCGAGCAGCCCGTAGACGGCGGGGAAGAGGTAGAAGAGGCCGAGCAGCACGATCACGCCGACCGCCACCCGCCGCGCCGCCCAGGCCGTGGCGCTGGTGTGGAAGCGCATGATGACGTGCGGCAGGCCGACCGCGCCCAGCGTGGTGGCGAGCAGCACCGACCAGGTGGCGAGCAGCGGCTGCCCCGAGCCCTCCAGGTCGAGCAGCGGTCGGCTCCACTCGCTGACGTCCATCCGCAGCGCCTCCTCGCGGGCGCCGGAGCCCGCGTGCACCACGAGGAAGACCGCCGGCACCGCGATGAAGAGCAGCTTCACCAGGTAGTGGAAGCCCTGGACATAGGTGGCCGAGCGCATGCCGCCGGCCGCGATGGAGACGCTCACCACCAGGCCCGCCAGGACCACCCCCACCCAGTAGGGCGTGCCGCTCACCAGGTGCAGCACCACGCCGGCGCCCTTGAACTGCGGCACCAGGTAGAGCCACATGATCACCAGCACGATGACGGCGCAGAGCCGTCGGATGGCGGGCGAGCCGAGCCGGTAGTCGGCGAAGTCGGGGACGGTGTAGGCGCCGGAGCGCCGCATCGGCCCGGCGACGAGGGCGGCGACGGCGACGTAGCCGGCGGTGAAGCCGACCGCGTACCAGAGGGTGCCGATGCCGTTCTTCAGCATCAGTCCGGCCAGGCCGAGGACGGACGCGGCCGAGACGTACTCGCCGGCGATGGCCATGGCGTTCCAGCCGGGCGCGACCCGGCGCGAGGCCACCAGGAAGTCGGGGGTGGTGGAGCGGGTGGCGCGCACCCCGTAGAGGCCGATGGCCATGCTGGCCGCCAGCAGCAGGCCGATCGCCAGCAGCCCGGTCATCCGGGGCCCCGGCCCGAGGCCCGCTCGACGCGCTCGGCGCCGCGCACGTGCCGGACGGCGATCAGCAGCAGCAGCGGGTAGCTGGCGGCCATCAGCAGCAGCCAGGAGGCCGGCACGCCGGCCACCGTGAACCGGCCGAGCACCGGCAGCGCGCCGAGCAGTCCGCTGAGTCCGAAGAGCAGCAGGGCCAGCAGGCCGAGGGTGCGGGCGGCGTGCCGTCGTTGGGTGGTGAACAGCTCGCGGGCGGCGGTCAGTTCACGCTCGTCCTCGGCGCCGGGTCCGGGCAGCGGCGGCAGGTGGCGGGGCGGCCGGTGGCCGCGGGAGAGCGCGATCCTGGTCTGCGGGCTGGTGACCCGCACCCGGCGGGGCGTGGCGGTCATGTCAGCGGCCCTCGTCCCGGACGGCGGCCAGCAGCCGCTCCTTGAGGGCGCGGGCGTGCCGCCGGCTGACCGGCACGTCGCCGGCCGGGGTGGCCGCGACGAGCCCGGAGGAGCTGGTGACCCGCAGGTCGCGGACCCAGCGGACGGCGACCAGGTAGCCGCGGTGGGCGCGGACGAAGCCGGCCGCCGACCACACCTCCTCCAGGTAGCTGAGCGAGAGCCGGATCAGGTGGGCGTCCTGCTCGGTGTGCAGCCGCACGTAGTCGCCGTGCGCCTCGGCGAAGTGGATGTCGTCGCGGTGCACGAAGACGGTGTGCCGGCCGGTCTCGATCTGCACCACGGCGAGCTCGTCCCTGGCCGGCTCGGCCGCCAGGTCGGGCCGGGCGGCGGCGGCCCGGGTGACGGCCTCGGCGAGCCGCTCGGCCCTGATCGGCTTGAGGAGGTAGTCGGCGGCGCCGATGCCGAAGGCCTCGACGGCGTGGGACTCGGAGGCGGTGACGAAGACGATGGCGGGCGGGGTGGAGAGCATGCCGAGGACGCGGGCGACGTCCATGCCGGTGAGGCCCGGCATGGAGATGTCGAGGAAGACGGCGTCGAAGGTGTCGGTGCCGAGGAGCCGGACCGCGGCCTCCCCGCCGTCGGCCTCGCTCACCTCGGCGATCTCGGGCATGGCGGCCAGCATGTCGGCCAGTTCCTCGCGGGTCGAGGTCTCGTCCTCGACGACCAGCACCCGCAGCGTCCTCGACGTCCTCATCGGGTCGTCACCCCTCGCATGAACTTCGGCACCCGGATGACGACCTTGGTACCGCCGCCCCGCGCCGTCTCGATGACCAGGCCGTACTCGGGCCCGTAGACGGTCCGCAGCCGCTGGTCGACGTTGGCCAGGCCGACGCCGCCGCGCCCGCCTCCCCCGCCGGCGAGGATGGCGCGGGCCTGTTCCGGCTCCATGCCCACCCCGTCGTCCTCCACCTCGATGACGCACAGCGGTCCCTCGCCGAAGCCGGAGACGCTGATGGCGCCGGGCCCGGGCTTGGGTTCGAGGCCGTGCCGGACGGCGTTCTCCACGATCGGCTGGATGACGAGGAAGGGGATGGCGACGGGCAGGATCTCGGGCGCCATCCGCACCGTGAGCTCCATCCGGTCGTCGAAGCGGGCGCGTTGCAGTTCGAGGTAGGTCTGGACGGCCTGGAGCTCGTCGGCGACGGTGGCGTAGTCGCCCTGGGTGGAGAAGCTGTAGCGCAGGTAGTCGGCGAAGTCGTTGAGCAGGGTGCGGGCCCGGTCCGGGTCGGTGCGGATGCGGGCGCCGATGACGGCCAGCGCGTTGTGCAGGAAGTGCGGGGAGATCTGGGCCCGCAGGGTGCGCAGCTCGGCCTGGGTGATGCGGGCGCGGGCGCGGCGCAGCGCGGCGTGGTCGAGGGAGCGGGCGACGAGCGCGGCGGCGGGGGTGAGTTCGGCCTCGTCCGCGTCGCGGGCGGCGAGCGCGCCGGAGAGCTCACCGGCGACGATCAGCGGGACGGCGACCCAGGGCGGGCGGTGGACGGACCCCGCGTGCTCGTAGACGCCGGCGAGCAGCGCGGCGAGCTCGTCCGGGGCCGGGTCCTGGCCCGCGACGGCGACCGGCCTGGCGTCGAGGTCGGCGAGGACGACGGCGCCGGCGCGCAGCAGGCGGCGCAGGCGGCGGGCGGCGGAGGCGGCGCCCCGGCCGGTCAGCCCGTCCCTGAGGTCGGCGTCGATCTCCTGCACGGCGGCGAGCACGGCGGCGGTCCGCCCGTCGTCGGGCCTTCCCCTTCGCATCCGGTCCCCCAGCATGGCCGCACCGTAACCCAGGCCGGCCCGGCCCCATAGGCCCCTGACGCGCTCCGCGTGGAACCGCGGGGATCACTCGACCGGCGCCGGGCCCTCCGCCTGGCTCCGCTCGCGCGCCACCCGCGCCTCGCGCTCCTCCACCTCGGCGAGCGGCGGGTGCAGCTGCATCGGGCCGTACGGGTCCTCGTCGGTGGGCCGGGGCGGTTCGGGGCCGTCCGGGCCGATCCGCATCAGCCGCTCGACCCGGATGACGCGGAACCGGCGGCCGAGCACGGTGAGTTCGTCGCTGGGCGGGCCGGCCCGGTACTCCTCGGCGGCGCGCGCGTAGGTCTCGGCGTCCTCGTCGGAGACCCCTTGCTCCAGCTTGGGCAGGAACTCGGCGAGGTAGTTGTACAGCGTGGAGCGGGCGTCCTGCGGGGTGGGCTGGAGGGCGGCCATCGGCTCCCACGACTTCCGCTTGCGCTCGGCGAAGGTGAAGGTGGCCGGGAGCAGCACCACGCCGGGGTGGGTCTCCAGGGCACGCCGCGAGTCGGCCCGGACGCCGGCCGGGATGCGGTCGGCGCTGTAGTGCAGGGAGCGCAGCTCCATGCGCTGGATGCTCTCCATGATGCCGGTGGGCGCCGCGTGGTCGACGAGCATGCCCTTGGTGCGGCAGCCGGCCTCCCGACGGCGGCTCCGGTCCCCGATGTCCCGGCCCAGGTCGTCCGGGTCGGTGGGCCGCGGCCCCTCGAGCCCGTCGGGGCCGATCCTGGCGAACTCGTCGCCCCGCACGATCCGGTACCTGGTCTCGCCGACCCACAGCTCGTCGACGGGCTCGTTCTCGAGGCGGGCGACGGCGGCCAGCAGCTGGTCGCGCAGCGGGTCGCCGGGTCTCGTGCCGTCCTTCGCCCCGAACCACAGGTGCGAGTTGAGCCCGTCCCTTGAGTGCTGCGGAAAACCGTCACTCACGTCGCTGAGCAGCCGCCACGCCTGCCCGTCCTCGGGCCGCTGCTCGGCGAACCCGAACACGGGTCCGCGGATGACGACGTGGGGATACCGCTCGGCGGACCTGATGGTGTCCTGCTCCGTCACCTCGGAGACGGGGTCGTCCCGGTGGATGACGCGGAAGGTCAGGTGACGCGGTGGGTTCTTCCGGTGATCCTTCATGTGCTCACCGTGACATCAACCGCGTGCCGGATACAGGCGATTACACAAAGTCCCCTCTTTGGAGGGGCTAGCTTGCCCCCATGTTCACGTCCGCGCCCACGCCTTCACGCTTCCGCGTCAGTAACCGACGGTGAAGCGTTCGCCGACGTGCCGCGGGTTCTCGATCTCGTCGACCAGCGCCACGGCGTAGTCCTCGGTGGAGATCCGGCTCTCGCCCTTCTCGTCCACGACGAGGTCGTCGAGCGCGGTGCGGAAGCTGCCCGTGCGGCTGCCGGGCTCGATCGTGGCGGCCGGGCTGAAGCTGGTCCAGTGGATGGCCTGTTCCGCTCCCCGCAGATAGGCGAGCGCGTCCCCGTGCGCGCGCATGATCTCCAGCACCGGCTCGGGCAACCCCGGCGTGTCCCAGAGCTGCCTGCCGTCCGGGGTCCTGAGCGAGCCGGCACCGCCGACCATGATCAACCGCGGCGCGCCGTCGCCCAGCGCGTGCAGGCCGGCGACCAGGGCCACGGCCGAGGGCTCGATCAACGCCCGGTGCCCGGCGGCGTCACCCCCGCCGACGGCGCTGACCAGCACGTCCTGCCCCTGCCCCACGGCACTGACATCGGCCGGGTCGAGCACGTCGCCGCTGACGACCGTCAGGTTCTCGTGCTCTCTGCTCACCTTCGCCGGATCCCGCACCACCGCGGTCACGGTGTGCCCACGATCGAGGGCCTCACTGACCACCCGATGCCCGATGCTGCCGTTCGCCCCGAAGACCGCGATCCTGGCCATGCCTCCACGCTCCGCTGAGGTTGCGCCTGCCACCTCAGCGTCTCACCACGCGCCGCCTCCGGCATCCCGACGGCTCCCCCGTTCCGCGCTCCGCGCGGGTTCTTCCCCCCGCCCACCCGCGCGGGCGAAGGGCTTCGCCCGAAGACCCGGCGGCACAGCCGCCCGCCCCCGCGCTCCGCGCGGGCTTCCCCTGCCCACCCGCCCCCTGGGACGGGAGGGCAGGCGCCGCCCCAGCCGCCTTCCCCGCCGGGCGGGCACGCGGGAAAGACCCGCGCAGCAAGGCACCCCGGCGGCGAAGCCGCCGCAGGCGCGCACAGCACGGAAAGGGCACCACCCGCCTCCCCCGCGCGCAGCGCGGAAGGGCCGACGGGCGGGGAACCCGCTGGGCGAAGGCCCGAAGGCGAAACCGCGAATGACGCGCGAAGCGCGAAAGGGCGGGTGGGCGGGGGCGCCGCCCCCCGCGGCGCAGCCGTCGCAGGCGCGCGAAGCACGACAAAAGGGCCCCGGCGGCGCAGCCGCCGATGGCGCGCGGAGCGCAACGGCACCCGGCGGCGCAGCCGCTTGCCCCCGCGCGCAGCGCGGGAAGGGCCCCGGCGGCGGAGCCGTCGGGGCCGTGCGGTGCGCCGGGGTCGAAGGCCGTCGTGGGCGAGGGGACCTTCGAGCCCTGCGCGGCAGCGCCCGAGGCTCTGAGAGGGGAGCTCAGAGCCTCGGGCAGGATGCCGGGCGGGGGGTCCCGGCGGCTGAGGCGGTTGGGGCCGCCGCCTCAGTGCGTGGTGGCGCGTTCCGCGCCGGCGCCCGTGAGGGCGCGGACCTGGAGCTTGGCGAACTTGCCGGGGTCGCTCTCCTTCGAGAGCAGCGTGCCGATCACCGCGCAGAGCAGGCCGACCGGGATGGACACCAGGCCGGGGTTCTCCAGCGGGAACCAGTGGAAGTCGACGCTCTCCGGGAAGAGCGACAGGTTGTTGCCAGCCGCGTCCACGCCCTTGCCGGAGACCACCGGCGAGAAGAACACCAGGCCGACGGAGCTGATCAGGCCGCCGTAGATGCCGGCGACCGCGCCCGTCGTGTTGAACCGCTTCCAGAAGAGCGAGAACAGGATCACCGGCAGGTTGGCCGAGGCCGCGATCGCGAAGGCGAGGGCGACCAGGAAGGCCACGTTGAGGTTCTGCGCGAAGATCGCCAGCACGATGGCCACCGCTCCGACGCCGATCGCCGCGAACCTGGCGACCCTGACCTCCTCCTTCTCGCTCGCCTTCCCGCGCCGCAGCACACTGTTGTAGAAGTCGTGCGCCAGCGAGGAGGACGAGGCGATCGTCAGGCCGGCCACCGTGGACAGGATCGTGGCGAAGGCCACGGCCGCGATGAACGCGAGCATCACCGCGCCCCAGAACTCCCCGCCGAAGTGGTCACCGACCGCCTGTGCGAGCTGCGGCGCCGCCGTGTTGCCAGCCGTGTTCTGCGCCCTGATCGCCTCGCTGCCGACCAGCGCCGCCGCGCCGAAGCCCAGCACCAGGGTCAGCAGGTAGAAGGTGCCGATGATGCCGATGGCCCAGTTGACCGACGTCCGCGCGGTCTTGGAGTCGGGCACCGTGTAGAAGCGGATCAGGATGTGCGGCAGGCCCGCCGTGCCGAGCACCAGCGCCAGGCCGAGGCTGATCAGGTCCAGCTTGTTGACCATCGTCTGCCAGGCGTCGCCGGCCACTTCGACGCCGTATCGCTGGCCGGGTTCGAGGAACGCCTGCCCGGCGCCGCCGTCGGCCGACGCGTCGTTCATCAGCGCGCCGAAGTCGAAGTCGTAGATGGCCAGCACCAGCGCCGTGACGAGCAGCGCGCCGCCCATCAGCATCACGGCCTTGACGATCTGCACCCAGGTGGTGCCCGTCATGCCGCCGAAGGACACGTAGACGACCATCAGGATGCCGACCACGACGATGCCCACGATCTTGGCCGTGTCGGCGCTCATCCCGAGGTAGGTCTCGCCCTCCTCGATGCCGAGCAGCAGCGCCACCAGCGCGCCCGCGCCCACCATCTGGGCCAGCAGGTAGAAGATCGAGACGGTCAGCGTGGAGACGGAGGCAGCCGTCCGCACCGGGCGTTGCCGCATCCGGTACGAGACCACGTCCGCCATCGTGAACCGGCCGGAGTTCCGCAGCAGTTCCGCGACCAACAGCAGCGCCACCAGCCAGGCGACGAGGAAGCCGATGGAGTAGAGGAACCCGTCGTACCCGAAGAGCGCGATCATGCCGGCGATGCCGAGGAAGGAGGCGGCGGACATGTAGTCGCCGCCGATCGCGAAGCCGTTCTGGATGCCGGTGAAGCCGCGGCCTCCGGAGTGGAAGTCGGTCGCCGACTTGGTCTTGCGGCTGGCCCTGACCGTGATGCCGATCGTCAACGCGATCAGCGCCACGAAGAGGATCATCGTGATCAGCCGCTCCTGCGAGGTGGCGCCCTCGCCCTCGGCGGCGGCCGCCAGGGTGCTGGTGAGCATCACGCCTCGTCTCCCTTCCGCGCGGCCGGCACGCCGGAACCGGTCTCCAGCTCGTCGCGCAGCTCGTCGGCGAGCGGGTCGAAGCGGCGGTTGGCGTAACGGGAGTACAGGATCGCGATGCCGAACGTCGTGACGAACTGGAGCAGACCGAAGAAGAGCGCGACGTTGGCGCTCCCCACCACCTGGGTGGACATGATGTCGCGCGCGTAGGCGGACATCAGCACGTACAGCACGTACCAGGCGAGGAAGCCGATGCTGGCCGGGACCACGAAGCGCAGCAGCCGGGCGCGCAGTTCGTGGAAGCGGGGATCGTCGTGCATCGCGGCCGAGCGTGCCTCCAGATCACCGCCCGGTGGCGGATCGCTGGCTTCGGGGACGGAATGCGTCGTCGTCATCTCCGGCTCCAATATCGGGCGGTGCGGAACTTCTCCGGGAACTCCTCGGGGGGACTTCTCCGGGGACTGTCTTCCGAGGAAATGTAAGGAGCGTCACACGACCTCGGTACCGCCCGGCGGCGCCACTCGACGAACGGTCGAATTCCGCGCCGAGTGGCGGACGACCGGCATTCGATCCCGAACACGCGTCAGGGGCCTCCCCTCCGCCGGCTGCGGAGGGAAGACCCCTGACGAACGAACCTGTCGGTCAGCTCACTTGATGATCTTGGTGACCTGGCCGGCGCCCACGGTCCGACCACCCTCACGGATGGCGAACTTCAGGCCCTCCTCCATGGCGATGGGCTGGATCAGCTCGACGCGCATGTCGGTGTTGTCGCCCGGCATGACCATCTCGGTGCCCTCGGGGAGGTGCACGACGCCGGTCACGTCCGTGGTACGGAAGTAGAACTGCGGGCGGTAGTTGTTGAAGAACGGCGTGTGACGGCCACCCTCGTCCTTGGACAGGATGTACGCGGTCGCCTCGAACTCGGTGTGCGGGGTGACCGAACCGGGCTTGATGATGACCTGGCCGCGCTCGACGTCCTCGCGCTTGACGCCACGGAGCAGCAGACCCACGTTCTCGCCGGCGCGCCCCTCGTCGAGGAGCTTGCGGAACATCTCGATGCCGGTGACGGTGGTGCTGGTCTTCTCCGTGTGGATGCCGATGATGTCGACGGTCTCGTTGACCTTCAGGACACCACGCTCGATACGACCGGTGACGACGGTGCCACGACCGGTGATCGTGAAGACGTCCTCGATCGGCATCAGGAACGGCTTGTCGATGTCGCGCTCCGGCTGCGGGATCGCGTCGTCGACGGCCTGCATGAGCTCCAGAACGGTCTTGGACCACTCCGGGTCGCCCTCGAGGGCCTTGAGCGCGGAGACCTTGACGACGGGGACGTCGTCGCCCGGGAACTCGTACTCGGTCAGCAGCTCACGGACCTCGAGCTCGACGAGCTCCATGATCTCCTCGTCGTCCACCATGTCGGCCTTGTTCAGGGCGACAACGATGTACGGCACGCCGACCTGGCGGGCCAGGAGCACGTGCTCCTTGGTCTGCGGCATCGGGCCGTCGGTGGCGGCGACCACCAGGATCGCGCCGTCCATCTGGGCGGCACCGGTGATCATGTTCTTGATGTAGTCCGCGTGGCCCGGGCAGTCAACGTGAGCGTAGTGACGGTTCTCCGTCTGGTACTCGACGTGCGCGATGGAGATCGTGATACCGCGCTGACGCTCCTCCGGAGCCTTGTCAATGTTCTCGAACGCGAAGCTCTCGTTCACGTCCGGGTACGCGTCGTGCAGCACCTTGGTAATCGCCGCGGTAAGCGTCGTCTTGCCGTGGTCGATGTGACCGATGGTGCCAATGTTGACGTGCGGCTTAGTCCGCTCGAACTTCGCCTTCGCCACTGGGGTCCTCCTGTGGACTGGTGCTGTACGCCCCCCGCGAACTGCGGGAGGTTTTCAGAATGGTCGACCGAACCGGTCAGGACCCCGAGGGGATGCCCTTGACCGCTTCGCTGAAGGGCTGGGCACCGGGGGCGGCAACGCGCCCCCGACACCCCGTATCGCCCAAGCCTAAGGGCTACTCGCCCTTGGCCTTCGCGATGATCTCCTCGGCGACGTTCCGCGGAACCTCGCCGTAGGAGTTGAACTCCATGCTGTAGCTCGCACGCCCCGAGGTCTTGGAGCGCAGGTCGCCGACGTAGCCGAACATCTCCGACAGCGGGACCAGGGCCTTGACGACCTTGTCCCCGTGCCGGTCCTCCATGGCCTGGATCTGGCCACGGCGGGAGTTGATGTCACCGATGACATCGCCCATGTAGTCCTCGGGCGTGTTGACCTCGACCGCCATCAGCGGTTCGAGGATCACCGGCTTGGCCTGCCGGGCGGCCTCCTTGAAGGCCATGGAGCCCGCGATCTTGAACGCCATCTCCGAGGAGTCGACGTCGTGGAACGCACCGTCGAGCAGGGTCACCTTGACACCCGTGAGCGGGTAGCCGGCGAGGACACCGAAGTCCATCGCCTCCTGGCAGCCCGCGTCCACCGAGGGGATGTACTCCTTGGGGATGCGGCCACCGGTGACCTTGTTCTCGAACAGGTAGCCACCGTCCTCCAGCGGCTCCAGGGCGATCTGCACCTTCGCGAACTGACCGGAACCACCGGTCTGCTTCTTGTGGGTGTAGTCGACCCGCTCGACGGCCCGACGCACGGTCTCCCGGTAGGCGACCTGCGGCTTGCCGACGTTGGCCTCGACCTTGAACTCCCGCTTCATGCGGTCGACCAGGATGTCGAGGTGGAGCTCGCCCATGCCGGAGATGATGGTCTGGCCCGTCTCCTGGTCGGACTTGACCTGGAAGGACGGGTCCTCCTCGGCGAGGCGCTGGATCGCGATGCTGAGCTTCTCCTGGTCGCCCTTGGACTTGGGCTCGATGGCGACCTCGATGACCGGGGCCGGGAAGTCCATCGACTCCAGGATGACCGGGTTGGCCGGGTCGCACAGCGTTTCGCCCGTCGTGGTCTGCTTCAGACCCATGACGGCCACGATGTCGCCGGCGCCGACGCGGTCGATCTCCTCACGCTTGTTGGCGTGCATCCGGTAGATCTTGCCGATCCGCTCCTTCTTCTCCTTCACGGAGTTCTGCACCTGCGCGCCCGCGGTGAGCACGCCGGAGTAGACCCGGATGAAGGTGAGCTTGCCCAGGTGGGGGTCGCTCGCGATCTTGAAGGCGAGAGCGGCCAGCGGCTCGTCCTCGGACGGCTTCCGACGGATGACCTCGTCGGGGTTCCGTACGGCCTGGCCCTCGATGGCCTCGACGTCCAGCGGCGACGGCAGGTACCGCACCACGGCGTCGAGCAGCGGCTGCACGCCCTTGTTCTTGAACGCGGTGCCGCAGAACACCGGGGTGACCGTGGAGGCGTCGGTGCCGGTGGACGCGAGGGTCACGCGGCGGATCGCCGTGTACAGCTGCTCCTCGGTGGGCTCGTTGCCCTCGAGGTACAGCTCCATGAGCTCCTCGTCGTTCTCCGCGACGGCCTCGACCAGCTTGGCGCGCCACTCCTCGGCCTGGGCCTGGAGGTCCTCGGGAATGTCGACGACGTCGTACATCTCACCGAGCTTGGTGTCCTCGGACCACACCAGGGCCTTCATCCGGACGAGGTCCACCACGCCCTTGAATCCGGCCTCGGCACCGATCGGCAGCTGCATGACGAGCGGCTGCGCGTTGAGCCGCTCGACGATCATGTCGACGCAGCGGAAGAAGTCGGCGCCCGTGCGGTCGAGCTTGTTCACGAAGCAGATGCGGGGCACACCGTAACGGTTCGCCTGCCGCCAGACCGTCTCGGACTGCGGCTCCACGCCCGCGACCCCGTCGAACACCGTGACGGCACCGTCGAGCACCCGGAGGGAACGCTCCACCTCGACGGTGAAGTCGACGTGGCCCGGGGTGTCGATGATGTTGATGGTGTTCTCGACGTTGTCCAGCGACCAGTGACAGGTGACAGCGGCGGAGGTGATCGTGATGCCACGCTCCCGCTCCTGCTCCATCCAGTCGGTGGTGGCCGCGCCGTCGTGAACCTCACCGATCTTGTAGCTCAGACCGGTGTAGAACAGGATCCGCTCGGTGGTCGTCGTCTTGCCCGCGTCGATGTGGGCCATGATCCCGATGTTGCGGACCTTGGCCAGGTCAAGTGAAGTGGTAGCCATCTGGCTTCAGTCTTCTCTCGGTCTCGATGGGGGTTGCGACTACCAGCGGTAGTGCGCGAAGGCCTTGTTGGACTCGGCCATCTTGTGAGTGTCCTCACGCTTCTTGACGGAGGCGCCAAGACCGTTGGACGCGTCGAGCAGCTCGTTCATCAGCCGCTCGGTCATGGTCTTCTCACGACGGGCACGGGAGTAGCCCACGAGCCAGCGGAGCGCGAGGGTGGAGGAACGGCCGGGCTTGACCTCGACCGGCACCTGGTACGTGGCACCGCCGACGCGGCGGGACTTGACCTCGATGGTCGGCTTCACGTTCTCCAGGGCACGCTTGAGGGAGATGACCGGGTCGTTGCCCGTCTTCTCGCGCAGCCCCTCCATGGCGCCGTACACGATGCGCTCGGCGGTGGAGCGCTTGCCGTTGAGCAGCACCTTGTTGATCAGCGACGTCACCAGAGGAGAGCCGTAGACCGGGTCGACGTGAACCGGACGCTTCGGCGCGGGGCCCTTACGAGGCATCTCTTACTTCTCCTTCTTGGCGCCGTAGCGGCTGCGGGCCTGCTTGCGGTTCTTCACACCCTGGGTGTCCAGGGAGCCGCGGATGATCTTGTAACGAACACCCGGCAGGTCCTTCACACGACCACCGCGCACCAGCACGATGGAGTGCTCCTGAAGGTTGTGGTTCTCACCCGGAATGTAGGCGGTGACCTCGATGCCGTTGCTCAGACGCACACGGGCGACCTTGCGCAGGGCCGAGTTCGGCTTCTTCGGGGTGGTCGTGAACACACGCGTGCAGACGCCACGGCGCTGGGGGGAACCCTCGAGCGCGGGCGTCTTGTTCTTCTCGACCTTGTCCTGCCGGCCCTTGCGGACCAGCTGCTGGATCGTTGGCACCGTTTCTCCGGTTTCTCTGTGCCGATCTCGATAAAGCTAACCTGGACACCCGCCGACCCACGCGGTCGGGCGTGTCGAAGACTGCAGGATTCCCGCGCGATGCGGATGCAGATCCCGGGTCTCCCGTCTGGCTGCTGAAAGCGCGCAGGAGAAACCCCAGGCACAAGGTCAGAGCGTACCTACCCCACGGGCTGCGGTCAAAACGATCTCCCAGCCGCACAATGACCGTATGAACAGAGGTGGGGAAAGTGGAATCGATGGTGTGGCGAGAGCCACGGAGACAACCGAGACGACTGACGATACCGGCTCGGAGGCCGAGCCGACACCGCCCCGAAGACGCCGACGCCGCTGGCTCTGGACATCCCTCTGCGCCCTGACCGCCGTCCTGCTGCTCGCCGGAACGGCGGTCGGCTTCGTCTACTGGCGCACCGACCAGGCGCTCAGCTCCATCGAGCGAATACCCGACGCGCTCCCGACCGCGCCCGAGGCGTCCCAGCCACCGCGCGCCGAGGGCGACGCCCTCGTCTACCTGCTGGTCGGCGTCGACGACGACCGGACGCCCGACGACTCGGAAGCCGGCTGGCAGGCGGGCGAGGCCCGCAGCGACACCATGATGCTGCTCCAGATACCCGCCGACCGGCGGAGCGCCTGGCTGGTCTCGCTGCCGCGCGACACCTGGACCGAGATCCCGGGCCACGGCGAGGCCAAGCTCAACGCCGCCTACTCCTGGGGCGGCCCCTCCCTGATGGTGGAGACCGTCCAGAACCTGACCGGCGTCCGGATCGACCACCTCGCGGTGATCGACTGGTCCGGCTTCCGCGAACTCACCGACGCCGTCGGAGGCGTCACCATCGACGGCGCACGCCTCGACGGCCGCGAGGCACTCGCCTACGTCCGCGAACGCAAATCGCTCCCCGAGGGCGACCTCGACCGCACCCGCCGACAGCAGAACTTCCTGCGCTCCCTGCTGAACGAGACGCTGAGCGCCGGCACCCTCACCGACCCGGGCCGCCTGGGCGCCCTGCTCGACACGGTCGGCGACGTCGTCAGCGTCGACGACCGGCTCAGCAACGGCGACCTGCGCTCGCTCGCCTGGGACCTGCGCGACCTCCGCGGCTCCGCCGTCCACTACATGAACGCGCCGGTCACCGGCGCGGCGATGATCGAGGGCCAGTCCGTGGTGCTGCTGGACGAGGACGCGGCGGCGCCACTCTGGGAGGCCATCCGCACGGACTCCATGCCGTCCCTCGCCGCGTCCGGCGAGGCACCACCCGAACTCGGCACGAACGTCCGCTGACGCCGTGTCCCGGTCGGCCGAGGGTTCTCCCCCACCCACCCGCCCTGCCGCCCTGCCGCCCTGCCGCCCTGCCGCGCGCAGCGCGGCGGCGGCAGGCCCGCGGCGGCTGCGCCGCCGGGTGCGGTGGCGCTTACGCGCCGGGTTTTCCCCCACCCACCCGCCCTTTTCCGCGCTCCGCGCGGAGAGTGGCGGCTGCGCCGCCGGGCGGCCGGGCGCTTCGCGCCGGGGATTTCCCCCACCCACCCGCCCTTTTCCGCGCTCCGCGCGGTGCACGGCCCGGCGGGGCCGGGGGCGGCCGCGCCGCCGAGTGCCCGGGTCGCTTCGCACCGGGGTCTCCCCTCCACCCGCCCCTTTCGCGCAGGGCGCGAGGGGTGGCGGGCCTGACCGCGCTGCGCGCGGTGCACGGCCCGGCGGGGCCGGTCCCGCGGCGGCTACGCCGCCGGGCCACGCGGCCCCCGCCGCACGAGGCCACCCGCCAAGGGCGGGTGGGTGGCGCGGCACCGCACGGCCGCAGGCCGACACGGCCGCAGGCCGACACGGCCGCAGGCCGACACGGCCGCAGGCCGACACGGCCGCAGGGCCCGTCGGCAGCCGGCGAAGCCGGCGTCCCCGGCCCCGGCCGGCG